>JAFDJC010000405.1 GCA_019307665.1 Deltaproteobacteria bacterium
TAGCCCATGGTTTCAGCATCATCAAAGCCGATTCCAAGAGGTATGGCACGGAATACATCGCACACCGCAATTTGTCCGGTTTTTCCTTTGACAATCGGATCCCGGATAACACCGTTGGAAATTATGGAAACCACAACTTTGGTGACAGGATCGGCAGGGTTATAATCGTTTTTGTTGCTATACCACTGTATGGAATCTGCAATGAGGTTTCCCAGGTTTGATTCCTCGGTTTTAAGGTGAAGATCAAAATCCGTTTCAGCAATAATCTTTCTGAAGGTGAGATTTTCTTTAGCCAGAACCTGGCGGTTGATGTCAGCTTTAAACGCTTCAATCTGTCCGGAAACTTCGGTATCGCCCTTAATCTTATCATCGATATCCACCAGCTTGTAATTTTTAAGGGAAACGTGACGGTCATTATATGCGATATCAATCACACCCAATTGCTTGCCGTATGCCCATGCCTGGACAATAATAGTGTCGTTGACCAGTAACGCCTTTTCTATTTTCGTATGGGTATGACCGCTTATGATGATATCGATGCCGTTTACCTCCCTGGCCAGGATTTCATCTTCCGAACGCTTTTTATTTTCCGATAGCCCGCTGTGAGACAGGCAAATCACCATATCGGCCTTTTCGGTTTCCCGAAGAACCTTAACCATCTTTTGTGCCGAGGTAATCGGATCATCAAAGGTAACCGGAGATGCAAAGGGAGCGACTTCAGCAGCGTTTTTCCCCATCAGCCCAAAAATACCGATCCGAAGTCCTGCTTTTTCCAGCATAAGATACGGCTTAACAATCCCACGGGTAAATATTTTTTCCAGGGAATCATCTTTGCTGCTTTCTTGACTGAAGACTGCATTTGAAAGAACTAACGGCGGAATCTGCCCGTAACTATGAGCGGTAGTTAGTATTCGTGCAAGCCCGTCCGGTTTCAGGTCAAATTCATGATTGCCAAGAGTTACGGCATCATACCCCATCATGCTCAAAAGTCTCAATTCGAAGGAGTGTTCTCGACTGAGCATATGAAACAATGATCCCATCAAAAAATCACCGGCATCAAGAACAAGTACCGGGTTCTTGCGATTTTGTTTAACCGTCTTGATAACGGTCGCAATTCTGGCCAATCCGCCGATGGTTTCATCATCTCCGGTAATAAAAGGTGTATAAGCAATATTTGGAGGAGCCCCTAAAAAATGAGAATGCAGGTCATTTGAATGAACGATTGTCAATGTTTTTTCAGCTGCTATGCCTTGTTGAGATATCATTATCAGCAAAAATGGCACAAGATAAGTTAATAAACGTCTCATTTTAAAACCTCCTACTTTCCTATTTTGTGATTTTTATCACAATAAATCCGATTCTGCTTCGTTTTATCAACAGATGGATGGTTTCTCCTTTTTTAATTTTTTGCATTTTTTTCTGGTAATCATCCAATGTTGAAACCGGGCTGCGATTAATTTCCTTTATAAGATCTCCCGGGCGAATTCCGCCCAGTTCTCCTTTACTGCCTGGTTTGACATTAGTGATGATAACGCCCTTTTCGTTTTCATCATGCCCTAATTGTCTTGCTGTTTCAGAAGTCAGCTCCGAGGCCTTGAGACCTAATTCATCATTGCTTTCAGTTTCTTTCTTGACAAGAGCTTTGTCATCCCGTCTTTTGGCCATCTTGATATAAACAGTTTTTTCTTTGCCGTTTCTTATTAACAAGATGGCAGTCTTTTTCCCTACGGCAATCCCTGCGATTGTCCCGGAAAGTTCACGGGCAGTCGAAACCGGTTTCCCATCTATTTTAATGATAATGTCTTTGGCTTTTATCCCACCTTTGTCGGCAGGATCCCCTTCAAAAACATGAGTTATTAGAACGCCTTTTTTATCCTTAACCTTGTAATATTCTGCAAGTTCAGGTGTCAAATCCTGTATCGCTACACCCAGCCAGCCGCGTGTAACTTCACCGCTTGCTTTTAACTGTGCAATGATTCCATCAGCAAGACTAATTGGAATGGCAAATCCTATGCCCTGGCCGCTTGCAATTATCGCCGTATTTATACCCACCACCTCGCCTTTCATGTTAATAAGCGGTCCCCCGCTGTTTCCGGGGTTGATGGAGGCATCCGTC
>JAFDJC010000406.1 GCA_019307665.1 Deltaproteobacteria bacterium
GAAAACACAAGATAAAAAGTTAAGAGATTTATTAAATCAGATAGAAAGTTTAAAAGAAATCGACCTGGGTATTGAAGAAAAAAAAAGAAAGATTCTCCCCGAAAATGGACAGTAAGATTATGAGCGAACGGAAAGAAAAAATACTGGTTGTTGATGATGACCGGAATATTCTTCACGTGATTCAGATGCGGCTTGTGTCCGGCGGATATCATGTTACCATGACCACCGCTGGGGAAGAGGCCCTGAAACTGGCTGAAAAAGAGCCGTTTGATCTGGCGCTGATCGATTTGAAACTTAACGGTCAAGACGGTATCCAACTGATGGAAAGTATACATCATATAAACCCACACATTCCTGTTATAATTCTAACTGCTCACGGAACCATAAAAACCGCCGTCCATGCCATGAAAAAAGGGGCATACAGCTATTTGACCAAACCGTTTGACGGACATGAACTGCTGCAGCAAATAAACAACTGTCTGGAAAAAAGCAGACTTTCAAAAGAAGTGAAAAGGTTGCGGGGACTGGTAAAACAACAATACGGATTTGATAATATAATCGGCAATAGTGACAATATAAAAAGAGTTCTCGCTCAGGTTGCACAGGCTGCCGCAACCGATTCCAATGTGTATATAGAAGGAGAAAGCGGCACCGGCAAGGAATTGATAGCAAAAAGCCTGCATGTTGCAAGCAACAGAAAAGACGGCCCTTTTATTGCCGTTAACTGTGCAGCCATACCGGAAAATCTTATGGAAAGCGAACTATTTGGTTATGAGAAGGGTGCTTTTACCGGAGCAGACAGGAGTAAAAAAGGGCTTTTTGTCCAAGCCGATTCCGGCACATTCTTTCTGGACGAAATATCCGAAATGCACTCGTCCATGCAGGTTAAAATGTTAAGGGCTCTGGAGGAAAAGGAGTTTTACCCGGTAGGAGGAAGACAAACCGTAAAAGTGGATTGCAGAATCATTGCAGCGTCAAATAAAAATCTTGAGCAAGAGATAGAAAAAGGCAACTTCAGAGAGGATCTTTTTTATCGTATTTATGTGATTCCAATAAAGCTCCCATCACTCAGTGAAAGAAAAGAAGACATTCCGATTCTTTCCAGGCATTTTTTACAAAAATTTTCCAGTAAAATGGGGAAAGAGATTGAAGAGTTTTCGACAGATGCCATGCAAAAACTAATTTCTTACCCTTGGCCTGGCAATATAAGGGAACTTGAAAATACCATTGAGTGCGCCGTGGCCATGACAAAAAGTAATATCATCACGCAAAGTCTCATCCTTCAAACCCAGAATATTAATCCTGAAGGTTTAAAACAATTTAAATATGCCAAGGAGAGTTTTGAAAAAAATTATCTCATTCAACTTTTTGAACTGACCCAAGGCAATGTTAGCCAGGCGGCCAAGCTGGCCGGAAAATACAGGGCAGACATTTATGAACTTTTAAAAAAATATAATCTTAAACTTGCCGACTTTAGAAACAAGTAGAATAGTTGTATGTGCACTTGCCGTCTTCTCCACCTCTCCATGCTCTCTGCACCATGCTGTTTCAACAAAAAAAGAAGGGGGTATTTTCCCCCCTTCTTTTTTAAGTTTCCAAAGTTGCCATTTCTACTATATGGCCGGTTATTCTTTAATGACTTCATAGGCTGAAACTTTGATCAGTTTCTGCCCCTCGCTTTCCACTACAGTGCCCTTCACCTGAACTTTCTCGCCGGCATGGGTGAGCAGTTCCTTGCCTTGTTTGTCGTAGGCAACATCGAAAATCTGCCCCTCTTTGTCCACGAGCTGATTGGCATCATTGATTGTTCCGGCTATTATAACTTCCTGCTCTGCGGCTTTCTTTTCGGCAGCTAAAGCAACGCCTGACATCATGACAACCATAAACAGTGCACATACTACCAAACAAATTGTTCTTTTCATCACATACTCCTTTCTTTTTTCGCGACAATGCCGGGAGGGTAAAATTAAAACCATAGCGGCAAAAAATTATATTATTTGACGAACTACCTGAAAATGTACTTCATTTCACTTGCGCTACGATTAAGCATCAGTCTGGTCATTTATACTTGCAATTGATGTGCCAAATCTAACAAAAAGATAACACA
>JAFDJC010000407.1 GCA_019307665.1 Deltaproteobacteria bacterium
TTTTCCTAAAATGTATCCTGACAGGGTGCCGGTAATGGACTGGTCGGACAAACAGGATGTTACAGACCGCCTGACACCATACAACTGGCTTTTTATTCAAAGTGCAACGGTAAAAATCAACGGGGAAGAAACAGAACTAACGATTCCCAGGCGCTGTATGCACTGCGTAAACCCACCCTGTGTTAAACTGTGCCCGTGGGGAGCGGCAAGGCAGCTTGAAAACGGCATATCAAGGATCGATTCTGAACTCTGTCTGGGCGGTGCCAAATGTAAAGCAGTTTGCCCGTGGCATATTCCTGAGCGTCAGACCGGTGTCGGTATGTATCTTGACATACTACCTTCTCTTGCAGGAAACGGTGTGTTGTACAAATGCGACCGGTGTTATAACAGGATCGCTGAAGGTGAATTGCCTGCGTGCATAGAGGCGTGTCCTGAGGATGTGCAGACCATCGGTCCAAGAGATGAAATAATTAAAAAGGCTCATGAACTGGCCAAAGAGATCGGCGGATATATCTATGGTGAAAAAGAAAACGGCGGAACCAATACGATTTATGTGTCACCGGTTCCCTTCGAAGAGATCAATAAAGCCATTGAAAAAGGAAAAGGGAAGCCCCCTTTACAGCCTGTAAAGGATACCATGGCTGATGCAAACAACCTTGCCGCTGCAATGATTATAGCACCGATTGCCGGTGTGGCTGCTGCAGCAGGCAAATTTTATAAGATGAGCAAAACCGATGAATAGGCGGAGGGACATAATGGATCTTAAAGAAAACCATATAAAGTCAAATAAAAAAACGATTATGCGCTACTTATACCTGATCACCATTTTCTTTCTCGTGCTTACCGGCTTTGGGCAGATGCCTGTTTTCAAACGTTATTATATCGCTGATATTCCTGGTTTAGGATGGCTGGGACAATTTTTTGTGACCCATTATTTGCATTATCTTTTTGCAATACTTCTTCTTGGAATCACGGCATTTATCATAACCGGATATTTTCTTACAAACCGAAAGAAGATTAAAATAACACTATCTGGTTACATCCGCGGGGCAGTTCTTCTTGGACTTGTTATAACAGGAGGACTCCTTGTGATAAGAAATCTTGCAGGCACGAATTTCCCGCCGGGTCTTATAATCTTTTTAGATCTTAGCCATCTCACACTTGTAATGGTGCTCCTTATGGCAGGGTTGTATTGCACTATTTTTAAAAAGAAATGGTATTCTGGGGTCTCTCTTTAGAGCATGGCCGTCAGGTTAAGAAATTGAATGATAAAATCAGCCGGATTTAGCTTGTTTTTTTAATTGACAATTCGCAATTAACTATTCACAATTTACAATTTGATTTTAACAAATCCATTTTTATGGACAAATAATTGTGAATTGAAAATTGTTAACGATAATAGTCCATTTTCCCCTTAACCTAACGGCTATCCCCTTTAGAAGGCTTTTTAAGCGGAATCTCCCATTTTTTCATATACTTCCAGATTGCGGTTCTACTCAGGCCAGCTCTCCTGCCAACCTCGGCCTTGTTCCAGTCGCACTCATTTAGCAGGTTGAGCAGGCTCTCTTTTGACAGCTTCTTTTGCGGCACAGGGTTAGAACGTAATTTTTCCGGTATTGCCGAAAATGATGCCGGATATTCGCTTTGCCGGATTTCCACAGGCAAATCAAAAGGGTTGATTCGCTCCCCGGTGCAAAGCACAAATGCGTGTTCAACAGCATTCTCTAACTCGCGGACATTTCCGGGCCAGGGGTAATCCATGAGTATGCGTAGCGCTGCCTGGGAAACCCCCTGGATCTTTTTACCTGTCTTTTTGTTTTGGGCTTTAATAAAGTGACTTACAAGTAGCGGCAGGTCTTCTTTTCGTTCTTGAAGTGGCGGCAGATTAATGGGAAACACCTTGAGTCGGTAGTACAAATCCTCCCGGAAATACCCCTTCTGAACCCGGCTGTAAAGGTCCTGGTGAGTTGCCGCGATAATCCTGATATCGACTTTGCGTTTTCGCGATTCACCCACGCGTTCGATTTCCCGTTCCTGCAAAACGCGAAGAAGTTTTACCTGGATAAAGGGGCTTAGTTCTCCGATTTCATCAAG
>JAFDJC010000190.1 GCA_019307665.1 Deltaproteobacteria bacterium
AGATGAAACCTTGAGAAAAATGCTGGCGGAACAAGGCATGACATTGGATCAATACCGCAGCAAAATGAAAGAGCAGATACTCAGGGCAAAGCTCATAGATTATAAGGTGAAGTCAAAGATCATCATCACAAAAGAAGATATTGAATCATATTATAACGATCATCATAAAGAATATTCAGGAACCAGTAAGTATCACCTTAGAAATATCATCATGAAGACATCTGATTTTAGTGAAGGCAAACAACAGGTCTTCGAAAGGATGGAAACCATTCTTTTAAGGCTGAAGCAGGGTGAAGCGTTTGCTGATCTGGCAATGACATATTCTGAATCACCAATTGCTGAAAATGGCGGCGATATTGGCCTTTTCAAACTAGACGACCTTGTTAATAATATCAGGGATTCAGTGGAAAAAATCAAGCCCGGAGAATTTACAGAAATCATCGACACAGATCTTGGGTATCAAATTTTTTATCTCGAAGAAATTGTCACAACTGAAGGAGTAACTCTTGAAAAGGCAACGCCTTCAATTGAAGAAAAACTTTACAAACAAGAACTCGAAAATAAATTTAAAGCCTGGATATCCGATTTAAAAGAAGAAGCTCATATCCAGTTAATAAAATAGAATATATTTTATAAATATGACTTCAGAAAAAATAAAAAATATTTCATTTGGTCGATATCTGAAATCGGTCAGGATCGAAAAGGGGATCGATTTAAGAAAAATTGCCAAAGAGACAAAAATATCGCAGAGCATATTAGTGAATCTTGAGAATGAAAACCATGAAAAACTCCCTGGTCCCTTATTTGTCAAAGGATTTATTCAAGGCTATGCAGAGATTGTCGGCGCAGACGCAATACTGGCGGGAAAAAACTATATGGTCAGTCTTGAAAAGCACAAAAAAACATTTATGCCGGAATCTGAACTTTCAAAAAGAAAATCTGTATCCCGGTATCATCTATCTGTCTGCTTCAGCCTGCTGACATGCATTATCATCCTTTCTGTCTATTTAATGTCCGGTGCTGATGACACTTCCATGAAGAAAGTGCATCAGCAGACAGCAGACAGCAAAAAGAACATGAAAATATCCACCGATGCAGCTCCTCATGAAACCATGCCAAAAAAAACTGAAAACTTGGCAACAGATATATTGACACTGGCTGTTTCAGCAGTAGAGAAGACATGGTTAAAGATAATCATTGATGACCAGTCCCCCCAAGAATATCTCCTGGAACCCGGAGACCATCTTGAACTGGAATCGTCCACGAAGTTTAATATTCTTGTCGGGAATGCCGCAGGCGTTAAGTTGATGTTCAACAATAAGCCTGTTAAGGTATTCGGCAAAAATGGACAGGTTGTCACAATGCAACTGCCATAGTCTTCCTGCAAAGGGATAATTATGATTACTGAAGTTAACAAAATTCTTCTGGATAGTGTAAAAAGACTGTTGCGGCGCGGCGCTACAGCTAATTTGCAAAAAATTATTAACAAAACGCATGCAGCCGACCTTTCCGTCCTTTTCAGATCTATAACCTTTGCCGATCAACTGCGACTGTTCGATATGATAAAGGATATCGAACGAAAAGGTATCCTTTTCAGCGAGCTGGATGAAGACTCCCTGCTCCGCCTTGTAGACAATCTTGACATTGATGACATAGTCAAAATTCTTGAAAATATGGCCACCGATGATGTCGCCGACCTTCTGGGCCGACTGCCGGATGAAAAATCAGGGGCTATTCTTGAAAAAATGAAAAAGGAAGGATCGGAAGAGATTGAAGATCTCCTCCGCTATGATGATGATACAGCCGGCGGTATTATGATTCCGGACTTCATCGCGCTTAAAGAAGACTTAACCGCCCGTGAAGCAATAGAGGCGCTACAGAAAGACTATATTGACGTTGAAATGCCATTTTATCTTTATGTGGTTGATGAGTACAACAATCTGGTTGGCGTAAGCTCCTTGCGTCAGCTGGTTGTCGTTCCCCCTGACACCCGGCTGAGAGACTTCATGGCCACCGATGTGTTTTCCGTTACAACCAATATGGACCAGGAAGAAGTAGCAAAAATTGTTGCCAAGTATGACATCCTTGCTGTTCCGGTTGTTGATGAAAACAACCAGCTTGTCGGTATTGTAACGGTTGATGATGTCATCGATATTTTCAGGGCGGAAGCAACAGAAGATATTCTGAAAATGGCAGGGGTCGGCGAAGAATTTATCGAAACAAAATCTGTGATGCGAAGTACACGAATCCGCCTGCCATGGCTTTTTGCTTGCCGAATTTGCCTATCTTGCAGCATTTATACCTGTCATTATGGGTATGGGAGGGAATATCGGCACACAGTCTTCCACGATTGTGGTCAGAGGACTTGCCACCGGCAAAATCAACATCAGAGACCTGTGGCCGGTGGTGCTGAAAGAACTCACTGTCGGGCTTATCCTGGGAGTCACATACGGTATGCTAATAGGACTAGTGGCACAGGTGCAGTACAACGAATATAAGCTTGCCATGTCTGTGGCATTTGCGGTTCTTTTATCAATGTCTGTTGCAGCACTTGTTGGATCAATGGTACCCATGGTCCTTGCAAGAATCAACATAGACCCTGCGGTAGCGACCGGTCCCTTTGTCACAACATCAATTGATATCATCAGTATATATTTCTATTTCACTATAGCCACAGTTCTTTTGGGTATATGACTCATATGTCCGGTTTTTCAACGCCTGCCATAATGCTGCGACGAATTGAACATGGCGATTATGATCTGATTATAACCTTCATGACCCTGGAGCAAGGCAAAATTACCGTAATCGCAAAACACGCCAGAAAAAGCATAAAGCGTTTTTCAGGTATTCTTGAACTTTTTACAATGCTTCAGGTAGTCTGTACAAAAGGACGGGGAACTATGCCTATCCTACAGGAAGCGTCGCTCGAACAGCCTTATTACCATATCCGGAAAGACATTAAAAAGACGGCATATGCGAGCTACTGGACTGAAATAATTAACGAGTGGCTTGAAGAAGGAAAAAAACAGACCGATATATTCTATCTTTTAATGCAAACCTTGCATGCCCTCGACACCAGCAGCGTGTCTGATGAACATGCAAGCATCTTTTTTCAAACGCGCTTCCTTAAGGCAGCCGGTCTTTCGCCCAATCTTTCCGAATGTCATATCTGCAAAACCGGACTTGACGGAATACCAGGTAACAACTTAGGCATTGACCTCTCCGGAGGCGGCATTGTTTGCGGTAAATGTGAAAAGCACCCTACGGGCAAAAAACAGATCTCAAAAGGGACCGTTAAGCAGCTCTTGTGGATAAGCAGAGGGGATGAAAAAACTGCGAAACGAGTCAAGTTTTCTTCACAGACATTGAAAAACAGCCTTGAATTTTTAGACAGCTTTATTTCATATCATCTGGGTAAAGATTTAAAGAGCTTGAAGTTTTTACGCGACATGAGACATTCTCACTTTGGAAAAAGATAATCGGGTGATCAACATGGCATTAAAAAACCTTAACAAAATACTTGAATCATCGCCGGCAGAAGCCTCTGCCCCGTGCCGGATTGACCTTGGCGGGACACTGGATCTCAGGACATTTCATTATCCCTTAACACATCTTAAACCAAGTACTTTGAATATTGCCATTGATTTAAGAACTAATGTCCGCTTACTCCCATATCAAGACGACATGGTTAAGATATCATCAAAAGGGTTTGAAAGCGCTGAATATCCGGCCGGCAAGGCCCCCTATTCCCACCCCATGGGTTTGATGTTTGCCATTGCCGGTTATTTCAATGCCTC
Organism: Deltaproteobacteria bacterium; assembly: GCA_019307665.1. GTDB lineage: Bacteria > Desulfobacterota > Desulfobacteria > Desulfobacterales > SURF-7 > JAFDJC01. The sequence continues at coordinate 3,798 of JAFDJC010000190.1, forward strand.
CGGTGTTCATATTAAGATCGCTTCATCCTCACCACCGAGAAGCGCCCTGGGCGGTTCATCAGCAGCAGCAGTCGCCCTTGCCGCGGCTTTTTCAGCCATACTTGGAAAAGAAAATAAAATTATATCAAGGCAACACATTGCAATGCTTGCCCATACGATTGAAGAGACAGTTGCAGGTGTCCCCTGTGGAATGCAGGATCAGCTGGCGGCTGCTTATGGTGGCGTAAATGAATGGTGCTGGCCCGCTAAAATTGAAGGGCCGCCTTTTATTAGAAACGAGGTCGTGCGACAGGTGGAATACAGTGACCTGGAAAAACATATGCTTATTGCTTATTGCGGTATACCTCATGAATCAAAAAGTATTAATGGAAAATGGGTTAGTGACTTTCTTGAAGGCAGGTTTCGTGCTGAATGGGCTGACATTATCTCCATTACAAAAAAATTTATTGATTCGCTCTCTTCCGGCAATTATAAAGATGCAGCCTTAGCCATGAATATTGAAACCGAAATCCGAACCAGGATGACGCCGGATGTTCTTGATGAAACAGGAAAAAGGCTTGTAAAAACGGCTGCTGAAAATAAATGCGGTGCCAGATTCACCGGAGCCGGCGGTGGCGGTTGTATCTGGGCTATAGGCGAACCTGCCGATATCGGCAGGTTAAAAAATTCATGGCAGGAAATCCTTTCTGAAAAAAAGGAAGGCTGCCTGTTAATAAACAGAATTGATTCTGACGGGCTAATAGTTAAATCCGATCGTCAGATATCTTTAAGCAATTAAAGGAGATGGCTTTGCAAAAAGTCCCAATCCCGTCACTCCGGCGAAAGCCGGAATGACAACAAATAATGTTTCTGACTTTTATTAAGTTATTAAAGGATGTATAGAATGCATTTTCAAAATGTTATCCTGTCTTTGCAAAAATTCTGGGCACAAAGAGGGTGTGTGCTTATTCAACCGTATGATACTGAAGTCGGAGCCGGCACATTTCATCCGGCAACGCTTTTAAAGTCTCTTGGGCCGGAGCCATGGAAAACAGCTTATGTTCAGCCTTCCAGGCGCCCCACAGACGGTCGTTACGGTGAAAACCCGAACAGGCTTCAACACTATTATCAGTTCCAGGTAATACTGAAGCCTTCTCCCCTTGATGTTCAAAAATTATACCTTCAAAGTCTCAAGGCCCTGGGCGTCGACCCTCTCGAACATGATATAAGATTTGTTGAAGATGACTGGGAGTCACCGACATTAGGGGCCTCCGGTCTTGGATGGGAAGTCTGGCTTGACGGGATGGAGATTACGCAGTTTACATATTTCCAACTGGCAGGCAGCATTGAACTGCATCCCGTATCCGTCGAAATCACATATGGCCTTGAGCGCATCGTCATGTATCTTCAAGGTATAGATAATGTATATGATATACAATGGAATGATGACATTAAATACGGAGATGTGCATCACCAGCAGGAAGTGGAGCAGTCAACCTATAATTTTGAAAAAGCCGATATAGACATGCTGTTTGATTTCTTCAACAAATATGAAGCGGAAGCCAAAAGGATAATAGAACACTCCATGATACTTCCTGCTTATGAGTATTGCCTGAAATGTTCCCATACATTTAACATGCTCGATGCCCGCGGAGCAATCAGTGTCACCGAACGGACCGGCTACATTGCAAGAATAAGATATCTTGCCAGAGCTTGCGCTGAGGCTTACCTGGCACAGCGCGAGAAGATGGGGTTTCCATTATTGAAAAAAAATTGACCACAAGTGTTTGAAGATTTTATTTTTTTGTCATTTGTATTTTTTTAGTATTTAAAGTTTCGAATTTAGAATTTCTACTCAGCATTGAGGATGTTATGGAAAACTTATTACTTGAAATAGGCACCGAGGAGATTCCGGCAGGGTATATAAAACCGGCACTAAAAGCTTTATCATCCGGGCTTTTGAATAGACTTGACGGCGCGAGGATAACGCACGGGGAAGCCATCACTTTCGGAACGCCAAAGCGATTGGCGGTTCTTGTAACAGATGTCGCATCAAAGCAGACTTCTTTGACAACAGAAATGACAGGACCACCTGAAAGCGTCAGTTTTGACGATCAGGGCAAACCCACCGTAGCTGCAATAAAGTTTGCTGAAAAAGCGAGTGTGCCATTTAATAAAACAGCTGTAAAAGAAACAAAAAAAGGGCGTTATCTTACTGCTGTAAAGACAGAACGCGGGACAGGTTCAACAATTCTTCTTAAAACAATACTGCCGGATACGATTCTATCACTCCCCTTCCCCAAATCCATGCGCTGGGCTGATCTTTCCATAGGATTTGCAAGGCCTGTGCATTCCGTGCTTGCTCTTTTGGGTAAAAAGGTAATAACTTTCAGTTTCGGCAATTTGAAAAGTGGTCGTCATACTTATGGGCACAGGTTTATGGCGCCCGCCAAAATAAAAGTCCCCGACCCTGACCGATATTCGGATTTACTGACAACTGCGTATGTAATTGCTGACATTGCTGAAAGAAGAGCGATAGTCGAAAAAGAGGTTAAAAAAACTGCCGATAGTCTGGGTGGAAGCATAATGCCTGATGAGGGACTCCTTGACATAGTGACCAATCTTGTGGAATACCCGGTACCGATAGCCGGCAAATTTGACAACAAATTCCTTGAACTGCCTGACAAGGTCCTTATAACGGCAATGAGAGAACACCAAAAATATTTTGCCGTAACAGACGCCTATGGTAAACTGATGCCGGGATTCATTGCTGTAAACAATACAAAAACAAAAAATATGAATCTTGTGGCAAAGGGGCACGAACGCGTTTTGCGGGCACGCCTGGAGGATGCTCGCTTTTTTTATAAAAGTGATATTTCAGAAAACTTTGAACACTGGATAGAGAAACTGAAAGGCGTCACCTTTCAGGCAAAACTCGGCTCCATGTATGACAAAATACTTCGCGTAAGACAATTATCAAAATTTGTTGCCAAATCTTTATCGGCCGCACCAGAGGTTCAAAATAATGTCTCAAGGGCCGCATGGATTTCTAAAGCGGATTTGGTTAGCCGGGTGGTTGTGGAATTCCCAAAACTGCAGGGCGTAATGGGGAAGATTTACGCACAGAAAACAGGAGAACCTGCTTTTGTTGCTGCAGCGATTGAAGACCACTATCTCCCAACATCTTCAGGCGGAAACCTGCCTGAAACAACAGAAGGATCGATTCTTGCCATAGCAGACAAAATCGATACCATTTGCGGATGCTTCAGCGCAGAACTTATTCCTACAGGCGCCTCCGATCCATATGCTTTAAGACGCCAGTCCATTGGCATCCTCCAGATTATGCTTAAAAACAATTACACCTTTTCCCTCATGGAATTAATAAAGCAAAGCATCGCTCTTTTTAACCGGAATGAAGATAAAGGCTCGGACAAAATACCCCAAAAAGTTTACAACTTTTTTAAAGACCGCATCTCCCACCTTCTAGCGGAAGAGGGTTATAAAAAGGATGTTATTGCTTCGGTTACAAGCGTTTCTGCTGATTACCCGGCTAACGTGAAACGCAGGGTTCAGGCCCTTGAAAGCCTTAAAACAGCCCCTGATTTTGAGCCACTGTCAATTGCGTTTAAACGGGTTGTCAATATTATTAAAAAATCAGAAGGTGTCCAAAAACAAACGGAACAAACATTAGACACCGGGCTTTTTCAGGATAAATGCGAGCACGATCTGTACGAAGCCTACATGGAAATTAAAAATAAAGTTTTAAAGAATATAGGAAATGAAAATTACAGTCAGGCCCTGAAAGATATTGCTTCTATCCGTGACAAAGTGGATGCTTTTTTTGACGGAGTCATGGTAATGGCAGAAGATAAAAAAATAAGAAAAAATCGTTTTGCACTTCTCTCGGAAATAGCAGGACTTTTTAAAAATATTGCGGACTTTTCTAAAATTCAATAATCGTAACGTATGGAAGGAGAATAATATGGCTTTTGATCCTGATAAAGACAAAATGCTTAAACAATGGAAATGTGAAGAAACAGGACTTATGATTTCAATTAACCAGTACGGTGATGCACAGCCAAAAGTACAGATAGGGCCGAGAATATTGAAAAAAAAAGACGGTACTGACAGGGCTCCATCCAAGGCAGGACGGTTGACCATGGAAGATCTCTCGTTCTTATATGACATCATTGATGAAATAAAAGATGAGCTTCAGAACCTTGTTACTCCCGGATAGATAACCAGGTTGGATGACCAGGTTGGATGACCAGGACAGATAATCCGATAGATAATCAGGATAAAGAATCGGGATAGGCTTATATGGCGGATAAAAAAAAACCACTGCTCGAAACATTAATAAGATACAATGAGGCATACAGGAGAGGAGCGCCTCTTGTCAGTGACCATGAATATGATCGCCTTCTGGACGAACTGAAAAAAACAGATCCGGACAACCCTTTTTTTAATAGAGTCGAGCCTGAAAAATTTGAAGCTAAAAAACAGGTCAGGCACCCGGTTCCGATGCTCTCCCTGGAAAAAATATACA
>JAFDJC010000191.1 GCA_019307665.1 Deltaproteobacteria bacterium
CGATGATGTCACCGGTATATAACAGCTCATAGGCTTTTGAGGGGCCTACGATCCGGGGCAGGCAAAGAATACCGCCGATATCCGGGATCAGCCCCCGAAGTACAAAAATTTCACCAAACCGCGCCGTTTCAGAAGCAACCCGGATGTCGCACATTAAAGCCAAATCCATACCCCAGCCCACGGCCGGGCCATTCACCGCGGCAATTACAGGTTTTACCATGCTCATTAACAGGGCGGCAGCAGGAGTGGGTTTTGCCCGTACCTGCAATTTTTCATATTCTTTTCGTTGCTGCTGCCTGTCGGAATCCAGCATGACCTGTTTGACATCGTCACCGGAACAGAAACCTTTGCCGGCACCGGTGATGATAACCACTCTGATATCATGATCGGTATCGGCCTCTGTTAATGCGGTTTCAAGCTCTTGATAGGTCTGCATCGTTAACGCATTTCTGGCTTCAGGACGGTTTAAGGTTAGGGTAGCGATGTTGTTTTCCTTTTCATAGATAATGTCTTTAAATGCCATCATTTTTCTCCTTTTTCGCCTTCATTGGCCTTGAACAAAAATGAACTTTTTTCAAAGGTCTCACCGGTTTGGAGAGTAGAATTAAACGTATAGAAATCAATAGCATCTTTAGCCTTTGAATACAAATGAAAGAAAAAACAACCCATTCTTCTATTTATGATTGACAATTTAAACATTGTAATCCAAATATACCCTTTTATATTTTGTTGAAGCGAAATAGAAACCGTATTCCCTCCCGCCTTGCGAGACGGGGGACTTCAATTAAACCTGATATGCTAAAGAGCCTTAATAGAAACAGGAGCTGATTATGCCTTCTCAAGCGACACCGGATTTAAACAGATTGTTCTACCCAAAAACCATAGCAGTAGTGGGTGCTACTCCGAAAAGAGGATTCGTGTGGTCAAGTGGTAATGCTTATATTAACGGGTGTATAAAACAAAGTTACCGGGGTAAAATATTCCCGGTACACCCCAGTGCAAAAACCATTCTCGGATTTAAGTGTTATCGAAACGTTCGTAAAATTCCAGAGGAAATTGACCTGGTCATTTTTTGTGTTCCATTTTCGGCTGCTCTTGAAGTAATGGAAGACTGCGCGGAAAGAGGTGTAAAATTCGTTCATCTGCTTACCGCGGGTTTTAGTGAGACCGGCAGGGATGATTATGCCGATGTCGAAAAGCAGCTTGTTACCACGGCACGAAATGCCGGTATCAGAGTCGTCGGGCCAAATTGCATGGGACTGTACTGTCCTGAAGGGGGGCTTGCCTGGAACGGTGACCTGCCGGATAAAATCGGAACTGTCGGGCTGTTTTCACAAAGTGGCCAATTGGCCAACATGATTGTGTATATGGGCATACCCCAAGACGTGTATTTTAACAAGGTGGTCAGCTTCGGAAACGCATGCGACTTACAAGCCCATGATTTTTTGAACTACATGGCCCAAGATCAAAAAACGCAGATTCTAAGCGCCTATATAGAAGGTGTGACGTCTGGTAGGGAGTTTTTTGAAGCAGCCAAAAAAATTACAAGAGAAAAGCCGTTGGTCGTGTGGAAAGGCGGCCAGACCGAAGGCGGTTCCAGGGCAACGCAATCGCACACAGCCGCCATGGCCGGTTCGTTTCAGCTCTGGGAGTCCATGTGCCGGCAGGCGGGTATTATTTCCGTCAATTCCATTGCTGAAATGGTACATACCATTTCAGCCTTGAAACGGATGTCGACTCCCAAAGGCACTCGTGTAGCGATTCTCGGGGGGGCAGGTGGCGGTAGTGTGACAATGACGGACATAGCAGAAAAAGAGGGTCTCAGTGTCCCTCATCTGTCGGATAATACGATACAGCGCCTTGAGGAATTTATACCGTTACAGGGGAGCAGTGCGAAAAATCCGCTTGACATTTTACCACACTTAAGAAGCAAAGAAACTTTTGAAAATTTGATGGCATTATTGAAGGAAGACAGTAAAATCGATGCACTTATTTTCGCTTTAAATCTTGTTTGGATTTACCGGGAAATGGGGCGGATTGGAGTGAATATGTATCTCCGGATGATGGTCAAATCCAAAGAGTGGTTGGAAAAACCGATGTTTTTGGTATTGGAGGCACTTCAGAATGTAGAAATGGTCTCATTACATCAAGAAGGGGAAGAATGGCTGGTTAAACATGGTGTGGCAACCTTTCCCTCATTTGAAATCGCTGCCCGTATTTTAAAGTATTTGAAACAGTATAACGATTTTTTAAATAATGACTGACCGAAAACTGCCGATTTTCGTAATTTTCGCCCGCCTTATCCCATTTTTTTTATGATGGTGTTAAGGATATCTTTTTGATACTGGGTCAGGTTCTTAAACTTTATTCCAAAACCGTCTTTTTCAACACGGACAATCTCACCCGCGAATTTAAAAGGAATCTGCTCTTCAGACAGGGAAAAGCTTTGAGTGATTTCATCTCCGACTTCAAATGTGTGGTTGGTCTGAACGTACACGCCGCCTTCACCGAGGTCTTTAACAAAATTTTGATAGGCACGATCTTTGACAACATAATCTGTTGTAATGAGGCATTCTTTTCTCGGAAAAATTCTTTTGCCGAGAATTAGTTCTTCCATCTGCCCAACAAGGTTTTGCTGCTCATTTTCCGGCATATCAACAATGAGTTTATACAGCAGTGAAGTTAAGTGGTCAGCGGCCAGTCGCTGTAACAGTCCCATTTGTTTGTTTTTCGGCATTGAATCGACCAGCTCAAAGAGATGGGAGATGATTTCATATTTTTTTAATTTTTGATCGGATTCAGTCATAAATAGACCTTTTTAATCACGATGCATTTATGGACTTACTTAAATCCTGAAACTTTGAGTTTGCCAGTTCAGTGGTTTGCTCTCAATTGAAATGACCGTAATGAAATCATAGCATATGTTAGCATCATTGGTCAAATTTTTTAATAAACTACCACCCGTATAGCGGGTGGCTTTCTTTTCCCGCAAAGCGGGAAAAAGGGGGGGCACGCCAGTGCCTCAAAGTTTCAGTTTTATCCCGGTGCGAAGCGCCGGGTTTTTTTTAAAACAATAAATTATGCCGCTTAACAATTCTCAGTTTCTTGAACAAAAATTAACATTTTTCAAAGGTTTCCAATGGTAAACCGGAAACAAAGGTCATATTTTATCAAGTATCAAAGGAGAGGGCAAAATTTCCGGGGATAGCTTTTTTAAAGTGAGTGTCATTTGAAATAAATAATTCCACACCATTTGCTAAACCCGAAGCTATTATCAGGCTGTCGGTAGTCCTTAATTTTGACCAGTTGATCAGGTTGTTTCTTCCGATGCGATCTAAAACACCCGCAGTTATTTCCTGACAAGAAATGTTTGGAAAATTTATAAGATAATTTTTAACATCCTGGGCAAGTTGGTGATGTCCTTTTTTTATAGGCCCCTGCATAACTTCCGCAACCGAAACGACCGATAAGACAGCAGACGCGTCACCCATTTCAATCATTTCAAATATTAATCTGGAAAGAGGTTCATAGGGTTGTATCATGTCTGTTAAATAAATTATGATATTGGTATCAAGCAATATTTTCTTTCCGTTTATTCTTTTTTTAAGCGCCGAAGGTGTAATTAATTTCATTGCTCTTTCCGTTCCTCATCAATATATGCTTTGATTTCATCGGGACTTCTGCCAAAACTCTGCGCCGTCAACCCTGCCAATTTTTTGGTAAAAGAATTTATCGGCTGTAAAATAATTTTATTTTCTTCCTTGTGTAATAAGATTTTTGTGCCCGGTTTTATGTTCATTTCTTTCCGGATGCGGGCAGGCAAAACAATGTAGCCCCTATTTGAAACTGTTACATTAGTTGATTCCATATGCAAAACCCCTTTTTATGTGTTAAATTATATTTTAGCAGCATTTTAATATATGTCAAACAAAAATGGTGATAAGGGCAAGGGCTTGCCTGATAGTTCGCAGCTCATGGCTTATCATCTTTAATGCGCCATCAGATTGTCCATGTTTTTTCTTTAAAAATATGTTTACGTACCGCTCTTTAAAGGATTTGCTTTAATTTCAGGGTGTGAAACTGGAGATTTTCTATATTAACCAAATTTTTTGACGGTGCAATTTCACTTGCATTTTTTTCCAATATAAGTTAGAAAACCCTCACTTTTAAATTGCCTGGGTGGCGGAAATGGTAGACGCAAGGGACTTAAAATCCCTCGGGGCTTGTCCCTGTGCGAGTTCAATTCTCGCCCTAGGCACCATAAAATCAAGGGGTTAGCCATTTTGGTTAACTCCTTTTTTTATGCCGAATTGGTGGACTGTGCTTGAAATTGTGTCTATTTGGGATTTTAGGTAGGCTTCCTGCTTTTGAGCGGCGAGTTTAAGATCAGCATCATTGACAATGTTGTATCTGTCAAACACGGACCGGGTTTTATGGCCGGATATCCGTAAGTTGTTTCAGACTTTCGGGTCCATCTGGAAGGTCAACATCAAGGACAAAAAAACCAGGTCTTTTACCTGTGGGTATTCCAACGTTTGCATTCGGCCACTTTGTCCACCATTGGCGGATCTGTTGTTCATCAATAGTGGCGTCATAAAAACCATTTTCCGTCATTGGCGTCTTGTTCTGATTGCAGGGGAATATCGGCCATCCCCGTTTTGTGTATTCAAGCGCCGCGACAAGCATCATTTTTTCCGTGGATGTTTGTATTCTTTGCATCAGTTTATCGAATCACCCTTTTGTTTTGTTTGATAAAGTCCTCAAGATCCTGCACATCTATATATTGCTTCCGGCCACCAGGGAACTGCACTACTGGAATTTGCCCGGACCAGACCCTTTCCCTCATTGCCCATACCGTTAACCCCAGGTAGTTTGCCGCCTGTTTTAATGGTAATAAGCGTGGGCTCGAAGGACTGCCAGTCCCTTGCGCCGTTTTATTTCTTATTATTCCAATATGTTTTGCCATGGTGTACTTGGATTGGCCCTATTCTAATTGGTTCCCGATTTAAGATTATCGCTTGTTCTATGCCACCCACCTTCGCCAATAAAGCCCGTGCCAAAAAGGAGTCTCTTTGGTCATGGTTTAGGGAGTCGGGGGGGGGTATGGCAGGACGGCAATATAATGATTATTGGCTCAAGGGATTCAAGATCGAATTTACAGGTTAATTCCGACAATGTTCTTTCCCTTCAACAATGTCTACCTCAACACCTCTTAATGCTTCCCTTTCTGCCTTAACCTTCAAAACCTCAGCCAAGTCAAATACTCGAGAATTTCTATAATCCCTTTTCGCCTTTAGAACGCCACGACGCTCCAGCCGGCGAACTGTCTCGGGGTGACAACCAAGTTTTTTAGCCACTTCAGAAACCGCAAGTTTGTCCATAGTTGACCTCCTTTAAGTGTTGTAAAAATAACTACAACAGTTTAACTATGAGTGCAACCATTATATTCAATAATATCAATAAATTATGGAACTATTCATTCTCTAAAAATTTGAAGTCCCAATAGTTCCAAATGGGAAGGAAGAAGAGATTAAGAAGCGGGTTTGAAACATAAAACATTGAGGTGTTATTGGGCGGGTGTTTTTTTTAAGTGTCCCGACCTATACTTGAATTGACAGAATTGGAAAGCGAGTCAGATTGAAATTATGATATCACATCTTTTCAGCAGTCTCCCAAAGTTTGAGTATGTTGGAGATATCCCCGGTTTTGAGGCTGTTTAAAAACCTGAGATAATAACAGAAAATAGATTATATGACTTAATAGTCCACACCACAACATATAGGGGTATGGCCTAAAAACACACTATGCTCTTTACGAGTCGACAGTGCTCGCGGGTTAAGATCTGGAGAATTGGCTAATAGGACCGTTTGGCCTCCTCTCAAACAAAGTGCAACATGCTTTTGGTATTGCTCAGTTCCTCAATGGCTCTGCCTAATAAATTGAATGAAGTCAGCTATGTTTTTTTCCCCGTTAAGGTCCTCGGGATACATATTAAAAGTTTTTCTGTTTGTCCATCTACCAGCAATTGAACCGACTTTCTCCTGTTTAAAACAGAATTTTATATTAGGGAAAGCCAAATTAATGAAAGGGGTTGATTTTGACTGGTGTTCATCCGGAAATGGTCATCCCTCCATGGCGGAAAAAAGTTCTTAAACCAACAGAAAAACTATCACAGTAATAACAAGAATAACACGCTATTTTG
>JAFDJC010000026.1 GCA_019307665.1 Deltaproteobacteria bacterium
AGTGAAAATACCAGACTTGGTCCGAATGGGTGTTATCACAGAATTTGAAGCGAATGAGCCGATCAAGAAGCTTGCAAAAAAATTAAAAAAAGACGGGGTGATTGAACATTTATACTTTAAAGAACGGATTTTTATGCTTGTTCGATTTGCCAATAACGATTGCCTCTATCTCGACCCAACGAGTCGAAAATGCAAAATTTATAATAAACGTCCTGATACTTGCAGAGACCATCCCCGTATTGGTCCACGGCCTGGTTTTTGCGCCTACGAACAGAAATAACCCCAAGGCAAACAACGGTCGTCCTTGGCAGTTTTATCAATATTCTTTGAGTTCGATCATTCGAGGTGTTTTTGTTAACAATAAAATGACTGAGCAAACATCACGTTTTTGCTTTTGGAAACATATTTAAAAAATTGTAACATCAAGAGGTCTCAATAATATTTTAGCAAGGAGGGATTGCGATGGGCGACAAGGGGAAAAAAGATAAAGGCAAACGAGAAGAACAGAAAAAAGGCAAGCACACAGTCAAGGAAAAGCGGAAGCAGAAAAAAGAAAATAAATAAAAAGAAAGTTTGAGCATGAACAACATTTGCTCAAACAATCCAGATAAGCGTAAATGGCTTGACAGAAATACCCAGTCAAGGGAAGATGAATGGAATAGCATCAAGTGGATAAAACCCGATGAAAACCCCATGAATTTATTAAAAGGAGTTAGTTACAATGGCGAATGGTATTGTGAAATGGTTTAATGACAGCAAAGGTTTTGGTTTTATTGAGCAGGAAGATGGCCCCGATGTATTTGTACATCATTCAGCAATCAATGCAGAAGGTTTTAAATCCCTCAGTGAAGGTGCGCGTGTGACCTTTGACATCGAGCAAGGGCCAAAAGGTCCGGCGGCTGCAAATGTTACTGTGGTTTAATCTTAGATAAGTTTTTCAACAGCCTGATACAGGATAAAAGATGAAACCAAGATTACGAATAGCCGTCGCCCGGACTCCGGACGGCGGTGAGATGGAACTTTTCCAGCATGACCGCAATTTTTCGATCAATATTAACGGTCAGGAACTGATGAACAGCATGACCGCAATTTTTCGATCAATATTAACGGTCAGGAACTGATGAACAGCCTGCACCATGAATCGGAACTGGAGCTTGCGCACCTGGGGTGTGGGCATCTGACTGACCGCAAATCGCCCGCCGTGCTCATCGGTGGCCTTGGCATGGGCTTCACCTTGCGCCAAACACTTGATATGCTCAACCCGCAAGCTCAAGTGGTGGTGGGTGAATTGCTTGATCCTGTGATCGAATGGAATCGTGAATTCCTCGGCCAATTAAACGGCAATACGTTGTCAGACGAACGGGTTGACGTTCAGACAGGCGATGTTGTTTCGCTTATCTCACGTTCTAAAAACAAATTTGATGCGATTATGCTGGATATCGATAATGGTCCTGCCGCAATCACCAATTCATACAACCGTCATCTATATACTCAGGAAGGCATTCAGGCCTGTAGGCAGGCACTGCGCAAGCAGGGGGTTCTGGCGGTGTGGTCAGCAGAACCGAACAAAAAATTTGAAAAACTTCTGATGACTTGTCGTTTTTACGTCACCCGCTTTCGGGTCCCTGCCTATCTGGGGAGTAAAACCCAGTCCCGGTTCATATTTGTTGCTTCAGAAGACAAAAAAATTCTGCCTCCAGGGGGAGGGGAGCTGCGTGTGCAGACCAGGTCTAAGAAAGGGGCAAAGGGCGAACGCACAAAGATTCGGAAAAATAAGAAAGGGGCAAAGGGCGAACGCACAAAGATTCGGAAAAATCGCTTCAAAAAAATCTGCGATCTATCGTTGAAATTTAGATCAGTTTAAAAAAAGTATAAACAATGGTAAGCATTAGATAGCGATATTAAATTTACTCGAATAAGGCGTCCACGGAATATGTGATTTCACCAAAGTCTGTTGCTTTTCAAGATAAAAATTTTCGGAAAGCGGGGTGACGGGAGCAAGCGTATCGATATTCATATGAGTTTTATATCCAATTCTTTTTAAAAATAGAATGTAAAAATCGTTTTATTGATCTTCGCATGTTTTAAAAATTTAAAAAGACTTGAATGATAAATATCACGCCTAATGTCAAGTCATGATTTTCAAAAATTTTAAATTCGTATCACCCGGCATAATCTGCATCCGGCTATTAATTCGTTGCAAAGACGATATTTAAACTGATAATAAGTGTTCCCTGAGGTGCACCTATTTAATAAATACGGATTAATGAACACGGTTCTTGAAATAAAAAATCTTGTTAAGTTTTATCCCAATGTGGAGGCCGTCAACGGCGTCAGTTTTGCCATAGAAAAGGGCACCTGCTTCGGCCTTTTGGGACCCAACGGCGCCGGAAAAACAACCACCATTGAGGTCATTGAAGGCATTATTCCCCGCACATCCGGTGACATCCTTTATAAGGGTAAAAAACGGGACGCCCGATTTCGGGAAGAAGTGGGCATACAGTTTCAGAATACCGAACTCCCTGCTTTTCTGACGGTGAAAGAGACTCTTGAAACCTTCAGAAACCTGTATGGCCGCAAATCGAACCTGAATGAGCTGATCGAAACCTGCTATCTTCAGGACCTTTTGAAACAGGACAACCGTAAAATCTCCGGGGGGCAGAAACAAAGGCTGCTTCTGGCCATGGCCCTTGCCAACGATCCTGAATTGATTTTTTTGGATGAACCCACCACGGGTCTTGATCCCCAGTCAAGACGGCATCTATGGGATATCGTGCATCATATTAAATCCAGAAAAAAAACCGTTGTTCTGACCACCCATTATATGGAGGAAGCCCAGGTGTTGTGCGATACGATTGCCATCATGGACTACGGAAAAATCATTGCCTCGGGCCCGCCTGAAAAACTGCTTGAAGAGCAATGCAGCGCCATTGCTGTTGGCCTTAACGAACATATTGACGAAAAAATACTCGGCATGATTCCGGGCAGCTGGGTAATGACAAAGACCGGGGTTGAAATTTACCCCGAAGACCTGAACGATTGCATAAAAAAGCTGATAGACATGAACATAGACCTTTCAACATTAACCATTCGGCCCCAGAATCTCGAAGATCTGTTTTTAAAACTGACCGGTAAAAGACTCAGGGCGTAACATGAGGTAACCTTTCAATGATCAGGAGAGTCTGGACATTATTTAAAGTACGAAACCGGGAATTTTTCCGTGACCGGGCCGCTTACGGATGGAACCTTTTGTTTCCGTTTCTGATTATTATCGGTTTCAGCGTCATGTTCAATGAAGACCGGCAGGTCATGTACAAGGTGGGCATAATGGCTGACAGTATACAAATGCCGGCCGGTGATCCAGAAGGTTCGGAGAATATTTCTGTTTCCATAGAAAAGGACATGCAGTATCGAACCTTCAGGCAGACAAAATACATAGATTTTATCGAATTTAACGCTTTTGAAACGGCATTGGATAAATTGAAGCATCACCGAATCGACCTTCTGCTTGATCCCCGGTCAAAAAAATACTGGCTCAGCCAGACCTCGCCCAGGGGATATATTGTGGAGAGGCTTTTAAAAGCCGGTGTTGAAAACAAAGACCTGCCCTATGAGCAGAAGAAAATATTCGGCAGGGAAATTCCGTATTCAGAATGGCTCTTTCCGGGAATACTGGGAATGAACATCATGTTCAGCGCGTTATACGGTGTGGGGTATACGGTTGTCCGGTATCGAAAAAACGGTGTTTTAAAAAGATTCAGCGTCACTCCTCTTCGGCCTCACGAATTTCTTGCCGCGCAGATTATTTCCAGAATATATCTCCTTTCAATCACCACCCTTATCGTATTTATGGGGTGTATGCTGATTTTCGGGTTTGAATGCCACGGCTCTTACTTAAGCCTTTTGGCCGTATTTTTTCTGGGCGGTTTCAGCATGGTGTCCGTGGGCCTGGTGATTGCGGCAAGAAGCAGCAGCGAAGAGTTCGCAAACGGAATACTTAATCTCATCTCATTGCCCATGATGTTTCTTTCAGAAGTCTGGTTCTCGCTTGAGGGCGCAAAGCCCTGGGTAAAAACAGTGTCGGCGTTTCTGCCCCTTACGCACCTGGTTGACGGTGCACGCAAAATAATGAACGACGGCGCGAGTCTTTTTGACATTAAATACCAGCTCTTCATGCTTGCCGGTATGTCTCTTTTATTTTTCGTTACCGGCTCTGTTTCCTTTAAATGGAACAATAATTAGCTGGTTTTAAAAAGCCGGAATGACCTTCCCCCTGAAAACTGATCCGGGCAATCGACTTGATACCTGATAAATATATTACTAATTCTATGTCTGGATCAGTTTTTGGGGGGCAGGTCACGTTCTGTACGAACGTCCCCTTTTTCATTAAGCTTCACTTGACAAAATTAACATGATCGGATAGAGAAATATTTATGGAATCCGATCGAATTAAAAAATTACTTGCCCGAATTGATGAAGGCAAAAAGCTAATCGATAAATTTAGGCCATTGCCACCATCAGTCTTATCTCGCCTGAAAAAACAATTTGTGTTCGAATGGACCTACAACTCAAATGCTATTGAAGGCAACACATTGACCTTAAAGGAAACTATTATTGTCCTTGAAGAGGGTTTGACCATCGGTAACAAAAGTTTGAAAGAGCATTTAGAGGTTATCAATCATAAAGCAGCCATTTCTTTTGTTGAAGACCTTGCTGTATCGGGGAAAAAAATCACCGAAAGAAATATTCGTGAAGTTCACAGCCTGGTACTAAAAGAGATCGATTCCAAATATGCCGGTCGTTATCGTGATATTCAAGTTAGAATTACCGGTTCTACCCATGTTCCTCCGGAACCATATAAAATATCCGAAGCAATGCGTAAATTCGACAAAACAAGACTTGCTAAAAGTAAGGCCCACCCCGTAAAACAAGCTGCCTTAGCCCATTTAGATTTGGTGGGTATTCATCCTTTTGTGGATGGCAACGGCCGCACCTCACGCCTGTTGATGAACTTAATCTTAATGAAACAAGGCTATTTCCCGGCTATCATCTTAAAAAATGACCGTAAACGCTATTATACTACTTTGGACAAGGGGCATAGGGGTCTACCAGATGATTTTATTTTCTTTGTAGGAAGGGCTTTGGAACGGACTCTCTATTTATATCTGGAAGCAATTCCCGAGGTAAAAACACAGTTTATTACTCTGGCGGAAGCCGCCAAAATTTCTCCGTATTCTCAGAATTACTTAAACATCTTGGCTCGTCGGGGAGCAATTCCAGCCTTTAAATTAAAACGGAACTGGATGGTTACAAAAGATAGTTTGTTGCAATACACCAAAGACCATCAAAAATAGATGAGCCTCTTGCTATTATCTCAGCAGCTATAAATAACGACATAAACAATTGCGCATGTATACAGTTCGCAAGATGATCTGAACTATTGGAACTTGCTATTGGTTATAGTCCCGCAATGGTCAAGAAACTTTGGTCCGAGTATTTCTCCAAAGGAGAAAAAGCTTTGATTGGTATAGGTCAATGTCTCTTATAAAAAAGTAATGCACGCTCTGCACGAACGTCCCCCTTTTCACCAGCTTCATTCGTATGTCCATGCATCAGGAACATTTTTTAATGGAAAAACGGTTAAGTTTTCTGCAAGCTTATACTTTTTATTTCCGGGATATATAACCCAGACATGTTCGATATCAAGATCGGATACAGCAATTTGCATGGATTTTGTAAGGCGCGGCGCATCTTCATATTTAAACTCTACGCCCCAATTTTTTCCGCCTTCCTGCCAAAAAAGATCCAGCTCCGCGCCTGCGTGCGTAGCCCAGAAATAATATTCCTGAGCTGCTTTCCCGATGCTTTTGCATAAACATTCCAAGGCAAACCCTTCCCATGAAGCGCCCAGTTTATTATGAGTATATAATTGATCATGATTATTGACGGACATCAGGGCATGAAAAAGGCCTGAGTCTTTCAGGTAGATTTTCGGTCGCTTTACAAGCCGTTTCCCTGTATTCACGTACCAGGGCTGAAGCGTCCGTACCATAAACGTGCCCTCAAGAATATCAATATATTTTCTAACGGTCATATCTGAAATACCAAAATTCCGTCCTATTTCAGCATAATTGACAATCTGGCCGTGATAATGAGCCAGCATTGTCCAGAAACGACGCAATGTATTGGCAGGTATGTTAATGCCCAGTAATGGGATATCTCTTTCTAAAAATGTAGTTATATAATTTTGTCGCCATTTCATGCTTTGCTTGTCTGTCTTTGGTAAAAAAGAAAGAGGGAGGCCGCCTCTTAACCACAAAGCCGCCATGTTTTCTTTTTTGATGTCTCTAAGGCTGAAACCACCAAGATAATAATATGCGATTCTTCCTGCAAGCGACTCGGAACTCTGTTTAATAAGATCCCTGGACGCGCTTCCGAGGATCAGGTATTTTTGTCCGGGTTGGTTGTCTATAAGATACCGCATCAAAGGAAATAAATCAGGTTTTCTCTGAATTTCATCAATAACAATCAGGCCTTTTAAATCTTCAAGCGCTAACTGGGGATGATCAAGACGGGCCAGATCCCTGGGGTTTTCCAGGTCAAAATAATGATCATGCTTAAACTCGTTTGAGATAGTGGTTTTGCCGCATTGCCTCGGGCCAAGTATCCCGGTTACAGGAAATTCCTTGATTAGGTTTCCTATTTCCCTGAAATCATATTTTCTTTGTATTTTTTTCATGTCTTTCTTATTGCATGGTTACATTGAAAAATCAAACTTATTATATGTAATTTCAAGGTTACGAAATGAAATATGTATACTGTCCCTATAATTGAGTTTAAATATAGAGGCTTCAGATAGCACAGCAGTTCTATATTAAATACACGTTCTGCACGAACCCCTTTTCTTTTCGTCTTTTATCTGGTATTCTGTGTTTAGCTGTATCACGTTTTTGCTTTACCTACTAAATATTTTTCAAAGTGGAGAGGTTATGCTAAAAGCAAAAGACATCATGACCAGGGGTGTTATTACTGTTTCTCCGGATATGGAGATTGTAAACGCAACCGAAATTCTTTTAAAAAATCATATTAACGGTATTCCGGTACTTGATAATAATGATTTATTAGTCGGGATTCTTTGCCAGAGCGACCTTATTTCCCAGCAAAAGAACATACCCGTACCATCTCTTTTTACTTTGCTTGATGGGTTTATTCCATTAACATCTACAAAAAAACTCGAAAAGAGCATACAAAAAATTGCAGCTATCACGGTGAGTGATGCCATGACAAAAAATCCTGTAAGCGTGCAGCCTGATACTGATATTGGAGTAATTGCCGAGCTTATGGTAGATAAAAATTTTCACTCGCTGCCAGTGGTAGAAGACGGAAAGCTCGTTGGAATAATAGGCAAAGAAGATGTACTTCAAACACTGATTAAAAGATAATTATGATGGCTTCGTAAAAAGCTATGTACGCTCTGCACGAACGTCCCCTTTTGGTTGTCTCAGCGATAATCTATCAGACTATCGATTCTACCCGACACCTCAGCAACGGACTTCTCCAAATCAGCGACATCGGCACTTACAGCATTCTCCGGACAAACAGATATGCATTTTCCGCAGCCTTTACAGAGGGATGAATTGTACACAATTCTGTCATCCTTCAAAGTTCGCGCTCCCATAAAACAGGCATCCACACATTCCCCGCAGGCAGTGCACCGGCTATGATCGGTTTCGATCCGCAGTCCTTTCAGTTTTATAACTGAATCTTTGGAAACCTCCGGCAGGTATTTGATGGAGTTTTTAATTACACAGCAGCATCGGCAACAGAAGCAGACAGTTAGAAGTTTTCCCCGGTCTTTCACCCCCCAAAGATAGTCATCTACCTTGAATCTTCCCACAAAGGGAATCAGTCCGTTTTCAACACACTTGTCAACATGGGCAAGAGCCTCATCAATGCTGACGTGCCTGCTGACACCCGTATCAATCTCTTTTGATCCTTCACCCAGCAGCATGCAGCCCAGCTCAACCGGATGATTGCTGCATTTGTTTCCGTCCCGGCATGTGCATTTTTTAATCAACGCCCTGTTAGCCGACTGCTTGACAATTTCCCGCAGTACCATATGGGGCACCAGAGTTTCCCCCACACCGGTTATGCTTCGGTTAATCGGGAGATATGTAATATTAAAATTCTTCCCGCTTAAAACAGGAACTGTAAAACGGCCTACAAACCTTCCCAACACCGTTGTTTGGGTTTCCTGAAGTAGCTTCTGTGCAAAAGGGACGAAAAACGCCTGAAGAGACATCCACCATTGGGGGCGTATGGACATAATAACCTCTATTATTCCTGTTATAAAAACTGTTATTGTAAAGACAGAAAAATAAAAATATATTCGCCATCGTTTACATCAATTGTAATGTCGCCGCCCCTTGCTTCAGCATTAAGGATCCATGCTGGTTTATCGCTGCTGCCGCATTTAATAGTCGGATAATGTTCTCCGGTCCTCCCGTTACACCAGGATAGCAGCATGGAGTCAGCGCAATATTCTTTTATCTTCTGTTTAGCGAGATCCTTGGCTGTCACAAAATCAAGGTCGTCGTCAGTGCTTATTTTGATTTGTTTACCCAGGTATTTTTCCAAAGTCATATTCATTCCCATTTGTCCTTGCCGACTTTTTTCAAATCAATATATTGGATTTTGCCTTTCTCGCTGATAAATGACGTTAGAAACCAGCTGGCGATACTGATTAAGAGTGAACCAAAAACAGCCGACCAAAACCCTTTGACTACAAACCCTGATACAATATTCGAAACCATTAAAAGCATTATGGCATTTAAAACAAAGGTAAAAAGTCCCAATGTTAATATCGTTATCGGCAATGTCAGGACAAACAAAATCGGTCGGAAAAAAGCGTTCAATATACCAAGAAGCGCAGCGGCACAAAATGCTGAAAAGAATCCTTTCACATATATTCCATCCATTAAATATGAAGTGATAATTATTGAAGTGGTAAGAATTAACCACCTGATAAAAAATCCGTGCATTATTATTCTCCGCTGTTTACCTTCTCCCTCAATTTTTCATAGCGTAAAGCACGCTCTGCACGAACGTCCCCCTTTTCTTAGTCTTTTAATTCACGTTTTAAAACCTTACCTGTTGCGGTTAGGGGCAGCTCATCACGTATTTCCACTTCCCGCGGATACTTATAATTTGCCATATTTTCTTTGGACCATGCTATGATTTCTTCTGAAGTTGCTTGAGCGCCTTCTTTAAGAATAATGAAGGCCTTTATATCTTCGCCATGGGTTTCATGAGGGGTACCGATTACTGCAGCAAGCGACACTGCCGGATGTGTCAATAAAACTTCCTCTATTTCTCTTGGGTAAACATTATAACCGCCACGGATGATCATATCTTTGATACGGTCTACAATATAATAATACCCATCTTCATCCATTTTTGCCATATCCCCTGTATAGAACCATCCATCCTTTATCGTTTTTTCGGTTTCCTCCGGACGATTATAATATCCTTTCATCACGTTTGGCCCGCGAACTACAAGTTCTCCTACTTCATCGTGCTCCAAAGGCACATCGTCTTTATCTACAATGATGGCCTCTACTCCCCATACCGGGGTTCCGATCGATCCTGGTTTTCGTTCCATGTACAGCTTGTTGAACGCACAAATAGGAGATGTTTCCGAAAGACCGTAACCTTCTAAAATAGGCACTTCAAATTTTTCTTCAAACTGTTTTATAATCTCCACAGGAAGTGATGCTCCACCTGAAGCACAAATCCGAAGGTTCTTAGCGATTTTTTTCAAATCGAATTTTTTTTCTGCGTCTTTAAGCATCAATAATTCCCAGTACATTGTTGGAACACCACAGAAAATCGAGATCTCTTCCACCTCCATTATTTTAAATACATCATCGGCATTAAAACGCGGTATTAGAGCTAGCTTTTGAGCCATTAGAAATCCGGCATTCATTTGAACAGTCTGAGCAAAGGAATGAAATAATGGAAGCGTAACCAATTGAGAATCCTCCCGTGAACCCTGAGAAAGATCTTTTGCGATCATGGCATTGAGCATAAGATTCGTATGACTCAATTCCGCACCTTTAGGTAATCCTGTTGTTCCGGAAGTATAGAGAATAACGGCTGTATCATTAGGATCAGTATGAACGGTATCAAACCACGGAGCTTGATCTTCTAATAGTTCTTTAAAGGTGGTCACGCCTTCTATAGGGGAAGGTGCATCCGGAACCGCGGGCATAATCCAAAAAATCTCACATTCCTTTGTCTGCTTGAATGCATTGTGGCCTTCTTGTGCCATTGGTAATTCCGGTGTACCTTCAAAACAGAAGAAAGCTTTAGAGTTTGAGTCATTCAGATGATAAGCAATCTCACGCTCTTTAAGAAGAACATTGAGGGGGACGACTACGGCACCCGCTTTCAATATCCCGTAATAAGCGATAGGAAAATAAGGAAGATTCGGACACATAAGAGCTACCTTATCACCCTTTTGTATGCCGGCTTCCAACAAAGCATTGGCAACGGCATTAGCAGCCCCGTTAATCTCTTGATATGTAATCCGCCTATCCATGAAAATGATAGCTTCTTTTTCAGGATTCTCTACTGCACTGGCTTCCAAGATTGTAGCTAGATTTAACATTAGTTTCTCCTTCTTTTAAATAGAGGCACTTCAGCTTTTACAAAATCTATTTTTACTAAATATAGGGCCTGCTGTTTGTTACTTTATTCAATGATTCAGATGACATTAGCAAGTAGGGATAAGACCTTGCTTTTCTGAGAGCCGAGTATATGTGCAGGGCGCCTGTGTGTCAAGAACTTCGTGAAAACACAGCATGTTGACGAGTGCTGATCTATAGTTTGACCTGATGACTCTTGTTTTGCATTGGAATTTAGGGTGGGCTACCCACGCAAAGCACGCTCTGCACGAACGTCCCCACTCCTCCCAATCCTCTAATGACAGGCTGAAAAATATATGATATGAAATTTTTAAGAATAAAAAATTGCCATACGGGCAAGGAGAACATCGTGAAAGTCGCAGCCGTTCAGATGAAAGCCGACTTGGCAAATGTGGAGGCAAATTTAAAAAAGGCCCGCGGTCTTGCCTGTGATGTTAAAACGATTCGGCATCTGAAAATCATTGCTTGAGTCGCTCAATTAAAGCAAGTTCACTGCCAGTGTATCATACGGACATGCACATAGATATCAGACAGATAAAAAACATCTTAACCCGTCAACAGCAACGCTGGTGGATCGACATTATTCTGTTTTTGGTATCTGCCTGGTGTCTTGTTTGGTTGCTTACACGGGGATCGGAACAATTGGGCTATCATTGGCAATGGTATCGCGTGCCTCAGTATCTGCTGTCTTTCTCCGACGGCCGATGGACCCCGGGCCCGTTGCTCCAAGGCGTGTGGATCACCCTGCAAATTACCTCACTGAGCTTACTCCTGGCGATTATCATCGGTCTGACCGCTGCCATTTGCCGGCAATCGCCCTCGATAATCGGCCGGTTATTGTCACGTTGCTATGTGGAGCTGATCCGAAATACACCTTTGCTGGTACAACTTTTTTTCATCTACTTTGTTTTAGCGCCGGTACTTGACATTGGCCGTTTTTTTTCCGCCGTACTGGCGTTGAGTCTTTTTGAAGGTGCCTATGCATCTGAGATTTTTCGTGCAGGAATCCAGTCGATCCATCGAGGTCAATGGGAGGCGGCTTTTAGTTGTGGGTTAACCCCGTTACAGACATACCGGCATATTATTTTGCCGCAAGCCATTCGGCGGATGTTGCCGCCGCTAACCGGCCAAGCCGTCTCTTTAATAAAAGACAGCGCACTGGTCAGCACCATTGCCATTTATGATCTGACCATGCAGGGGCAGGCCATTATTTCTGAAACCTTTTTAACTTTTGAGTTGTGGTTCACCGTTGCGGCTATCTATCTATTGATGACCGGCACCCTTTCAGCAATAGTTCAGCTGCTGGAAAAACGCCAACCATTAACCGGATAGATCGATCAACAGCTGATTTTTGAACTTATTTCCATCAAGGAGGCAAACGCAATGAATGGTTGTAAATTTTGGGTAAAAATAAGTCTTTTGCTAATATTGGGAATCATGGTGGCCGGCAATCTAAATGCCCAATCAATCGCCCAACAAATGACAAAAGAAAGTACCCTGGAACAGGCGCTGCAACGCAAAGTGCTGCGCGTGGGGATGTCAACCTTTGTGCCATGGGCAATGAAAGACAAAACCGGCACCCTGATCGGATTTGAAATCGATGTGGCCAAACGCCTGGCCAAGGATATGGGGGTGGATATCGAATTTGTGCCGACCAATTGGTCCGGTATTATCCCGGCCTTGCTGGTCGGTAAATTTGACGTCATTGTCGGCGGCATGGGTATTACTTCCAGCCGCAACCTCAAGGTAAATTTTAGCATCCCTTACGATTATACGGGCATGTCCATGGTGGCCCATAAGAAAATGGCTGCCGGGTTTAGCTCTCTGCAGGACTTTAACAAACCATCGGTCACCCTGGCTGTGCGAATGGGGTCCACACCGGTGGGTGCCGCCAAAAAGTATTTGCCCAATGCCAAACTGCGTCTTTTCAACGACGAATCGCAGGTTTTCCAGGAATTAATCAACGGTCGGGTACATGCAGTGGTCTCATCGGCCCCCACACCTGCCTTCCAGGCTTTAAAACATCCGGACAAGCTTTTTCTGCCCTTGAACGGCACCTTTACGCGTGAACCCATCGGGTTTGTAGTACGCAAAGGTGATCCGGACACATTGAATTATTTTGACAACTGGATCCGTGTCGTCACTGCAGAAGGATGGCTGCAGGAACGTAAACATTACTGGTTTGAGACCAAAGCATGGGAAGACCGACTACAGTAAAACAAGTTACAGTCGACAGGGACCAAAAACCGGCCCCGGTCGACAATCAAAAAGGGCTCAAAGACCGCAACCGGTGAAAATCTTTGCAAAAAGCCAAATATAAACTCTCTCGACTGGACCTGCTGATTGCCTTTCCAGTATTAATTCTTGCCGGCTATGTCGGTTATCAAATTGCCTTTGGCATGGATTATCGCTGGCAATGGCACATCATCCCCCAATATCTAATTCGGTTTGACCCTGAGCATCAACACTGGGTACCCAATCTGCTCCTGCAGGGTCTTTTCACCACCTTTCGACTAAGTGTCTGGGCCACCATATTGGCCATTGGTATCGGCAGTATCATGGGGCTGTTCAGCGTATCCGGGCGTCTTTTTTTCAGATTGGTCAGCCGTAGTTATGTAGAGTTGATACGCAACCTGCCACCACTCGTACTCATCTTTATCTTCTACTATTTTATCAGCGACCAAGTCCTGTCACATCTGGGCATTGATGCCTGGGCGCGCTCAACCCCTGATACTTTGCAACATTGGATATGGTTTTTATCGGCGCCCCCGCAACATTTGGCCACCTTTATCTCTGCCGTGATGACCTTGGCCTTATTTGAAGGCGCATATATTACGGAAATCATACGTGCCGGCATCGAATCGGTGGCCCAGGGCCAGCGTGAAGCCGCTTATGCCCAGGGCTTAACCCGCCGGCAAACCATGCGCCATATTATCTTGCCACAAGCATTGCCCCAAATTCTGCCGCCGCTTGCCGGCCAGCTCATCTCCACCATAAAAGATTCCGCCATTGTATCGGTGATCTCCATTCAAGAACTCACCTTTCAAGGTTTGGAGCTCATGTCCGCCACATACTTGATATTTGAAATATGGATCACCATCACCGTAATGTATCTGGTTTTAACCCTTAGCTGCTCTTTGGCGGTGCAATATGTTGAGGGAGTTGTGAAAAGACGCTATGGCCATCAATCAAGATGACTCTTTTGTGTAGTTTAGTTCCACAAAGATTTTACAGTTGCGCCAGCCCTTCTTCCATAATAGCAAGTCCCTTGGCCAGTTTGTCCTTCTGAATATTCAAGGGAGATAAAATTCGAATTACATTTCCGAACGTACCGGCAGTAATGATTGACAGGTTTTTTGAATGACAATGAGCCATCAGAAGTTTTGCTGAATCCGGTGCCGGTTCTTTTGTTTGCCGGCTTTTTACCAATTCAAAAGCCATCATTGCGCCCAACCCTCGTACATCTCCAATACACGTAAATTTTTCTTTAAATTGTAGAAATGCCTCTTGAATAATTTTCCCGGTTCGTTTTGCATTAGAAAGCAAATCCTCTTTTTCAAACATTTCGATAGTTGCCAAAGCTGCCGCGCAGGCCAGGGGGTTGCCTCCGTATGTTCCGCCAAGGCCGCCGACCTGCGGAGTATCCATTATGTCCGCCTTACCAGTTATAGCACTTATGGGCAAGCCTGACGCAATTGACTTGGCCGTTAATATAATATCATATTCGATACCAAGCTGTTCTGAAACAAACAGGGTTCCCGTGCGTCCGAACCCGGTCTGGATTTCATCACAAATCATAAGAATCGAGTGTTGAGAAGCCAGTTCTTTTAGCTGCCGGAAAAAGTCGGCATCAGCGGTTATAAATCCGCCCTCTCCCAGTATTGGTTCAAAAATGATTGCAGCTACATTTTCCGGATCGACTATATTTTTAAAAGCTGTTTTGATTTTATCAAGGACTATTCGGTTGGCTTTTTCCTGGTTGCCGTCTGCCATTCGATAGGCATAGGGAAACGGAACTCTGTATACTTCGGGAAGAAAAGGACCGAAACCGGTTTTATAGGGCATGACCTTGCTTGTAAGGGACAATGCTGCCAGTGTCCTGCCATGAAACGCATCCTCAAAGCACAGAATGGCAGGCCTTCTGGTGTAATTTCTTGCAATCTTAATACTGTTTTCCACTGCCTCAGCTCCTGAGTTGGCAAAGAAAGTCTTCTTTTCAAACAACCCCGGTGTGATACGGTTTAATTTGTCCGCGAGCCTGATGTAACCTTCATACATGGATATATGAAAACATGCATGAAGAAATTTGTCTGCTTGTGCTTTCACAGCCTCAACGACTTTGTCCGGACAGTGGCCTGCGTTCACCACGCCGATTCCTCCTGAAAAGTCGATCCATTCGTTACCGTCAACATCTATGATAGCTGAACCTTTTGCATGATCTATCACGCATCTTGATGTTTGGAAAACAGCCTTTGGGATTGATTTTTCTCTTAATTTAATGAGTTCATCGGACAATTTCATGTGTTTATCCCGGTTTTTTTTGACTGAACAGGTCATTAAGAAAGGCTTTTAACATCAGTTCGCGTTGATTAACCGTCAAGGTATTCATTATTTCATTAATATCCGCCATACGTTCGGGCAAATCGCCACCGTCAAGACCGGCCATGGCCATCATATCCGAGATATTGTCATCATTGATATCATTGGGCCCCATATTCGCCAGGGCATCCTTGATGGTTGTCACCAGTTCACCGGTTTTCAGGGATCGGGCCGCTTCAACGCTGTCACGCAGCGCATTTAGAAGATCATCAACAAGATCCACGCTTGAAACATTTACGGATATATGGAAGTTCTTTTGAGAATTCTGAAACTCAAGTTGAGGCTGGATATACCATCCTCGCTCCTTCATTTCATCTATGATGTGAAATACATTGACTGTGTCGGATGTCACTGCAAACATAACCATTTCCGGCTTTACCATAACCCGAAGGTCCTCGATCTCTGCAATACCTTGAACCAGTTTGTGTGTTGCCTCCAATGTCTTTCGGGCAATTTCAAGGTATCCGTTATGGCCGATAAAATTCATCACCGCCCATGAAGCTGCCAGGCTGCCGCCTGTTTTGCTGCTCTGGAACGCAGAGTTCACAACCGTATAACCCGGCCAGCCGGCACAGGCAAAGATCTGGTGCTTTCTGATGGATTTATTGCGGTATAAAATCAATGAGGCATTCTTGGGCGTATATCCATATTTATGAAGATCTACGGAAACCGATGTCACGCCCGGAATATCAAAACCGAAATCAGGAACCGGCTCCCCCAGTTGCTTGAGATACGGCAGCATCAGTCCGCCGACGCAGGCATCTGTGTGAAACAGTATATCATGCTCCAATGCGATTTGACCCATTTCATAAATGGGATCAATTACACCATGTGCATACGAAGGCGCTGATCCAACCAGGAGAATGGTATTTTCCGTTATTGCTCTTTTAACAGCTTCAACATCAGCCTTATACGTCTCTGAATTCACAGAAACCGGCACGACGCTGACATCAAAATAGACGGATGCTTTATGAAAGGCGGCATGGGCAGTGGTTGGCAGGATCATTTCCGGCATTACAATCTCAGGACGATGGACACGAAAGTAGTCCCGGGCTGTTTTAACCGCCATCAGAATACTTTCCGTACCCCCGCTGGTAAAGTTGCCGACAACATCCTTATCACCGCCGACATGGTCTGCCACCATGGACACAAGTTCATTTTCAAAACGTGCCAGGCTGGGAAAAGCTGTTGGGTCAAGCCCGTTTTCAGTCAAATACATCATGTAAGCTTTTTTCCCGATCTCTTCTGCTTCTTTTCCGGCATCGTAAATATATCCCATAACCCGACCGCTTCGCCAGTCAAGGTCTTCTTCACGAAACACCGTCATTTGTTTAAATATTTCGTCTTTATCCAAACCTTTTTCAGGAATTCTCATGATCGGTCTCCTGTATGTATTTGTTGTATGATTATAGCTCTTGTCATAATAACGTTCCTTTTCAACGAAAGGAATTCATACCTCGGGTAACACCGGCAACTCGTTGCCGGTGCCCGAAGGGCAAGAAGAGATCCACAAAATTTACGCCCATTCTTAGCATCTTGTGCTACGCACCCAGACAACGAGTTGTCTGGGCCACCCATATGACAAGTTCCGTTGATGCTTCAAAAAATGAATCGAAACATATTTATGGCAAATACTCTAAATTTCCTTTCGTGTTTAATATTCAGTGGGTATTCCTCTTCGAACTTCCGTAAAACGGTCAAAGGCTTTTCCATACTTCATCATTTTTACAAGATTTCCTTTAAACCGCATTTTTCCTTTCAGGAAAGCCGCGTTAACACTCGTTTTGGCTGTATTGATTTTCATGATCGTGTCGTAAGAAGCTGTGGTTGTAAAATTTGGTTTTAAATCACCCATTTCTTCAAGCAGGCCGGTACGCGTTTCAAGTAGTTTGCCGTTTTCAAACCGCCAATACAAAAAATGTGTTTTCCCGTCCGGACATTTCTTGATAACATTATTCATCTCGATGGTTAAATCATCTGCCAGATCGGCAAATTTTTCATCCTTGTTAATCTGTTGTTCGGAATAGTCCCGCCATTCCTGTGAAAGATATTTTACGGTTTTTACTTCTTCTTTGCTTTCTTTACTTCTTTCGTTACGAATTTTTTCTCTCAGTTTTCGTGTGGCCTTCTCGTCAACTTTCATCTTTCTTTCCTTGATCACCACTCCGTAATCGCTTCGGGCGCTCTCAATCGATACATATTCATCCAGCACATCTTCCAGCACCGCCTCAGGGTCCCTTTCAAGGGGATCACCCCAGCCGCCGCCACCGCCTAAGGAGGCCCTGATCACATCTCCGTCAGCCAAAGGTTCTTCAAATGCAGTTGTTTTAACGACTATCTCATCCGGTGTTCCTTCCCGAATAACCACCCTGTTGGGAGCCCCGTCTTTACCGCCGCTAAACCCTCGCATCGGGTATTTGGTGCCGATCAGGTAGGTGTGCAGAAATATAGGTGAACCGGCTTCCATAATCGTATTTGTTCCAAGTCCACCCCGCCACTCTCCGGGTCCGCCTGAATCAGTAATATATTCACGCCCCATGGTCTGGTTTGGAAAATACATATCATGCAGCTCTCCCGTGGCCTGGGTCATTGCGCCAAAAAACGCCGGAAGAGACCCCCATCCGTCACAGCCATATGTCGCATTGCACCACCCGCCGGCCATGACAACGTTCTGGTCGATATAAAACTCATTCGAATAAGGATTTATACCATATGTAACAAAAGGCATGCCCAATTTTACATTTTGGACATAAGCCTTTTTCGGGATAGCGCCCTCCATGGCGAAGGCCAGGGCTTCTCCGATTTCACCTCCGGCATGCATGGTGCACGCAGTGCACGGAGCAGGCGGAAGGGGATTCACGACGGTTCCCTCCGGCAGCAGAATTGAAACCGGATTAAACAAACCTTCATTCCTGGGAATCGAATCATCAATCATACTGGATAGCGTAAGGAAAATATATGAGTATGAGTTAGGAACAGAGCTGTTGACAAAACCGGGTGTTTGAGGATCACTGCCCGTATAGTCGATTTTCATGTTATCCCCGGAAATAGTCACAGTGACACGAATCGTGATATCTTCCACCCCCTGGCAGTCGTGTTCC
>JAFDJC010000408.1 GCA_019307665.1 Deltaproteobacteria bacterium
ATGATGAAGGAAAGATCTGAAAAATATATTTATGATTCTCTTGTCGATATTGTAGGCAGGGCTAACGTTGTAGAACAGGACGATGCACTGAAGAAATACGGAGAGGACCAAAGTTTTACAAAACCGCGGGCCCCTCTGTTTGGCGCCCGGCCGGTATCAAGGGAAGAAGTCCAGCAGATTGTGATGCTGGCAAACCGTGAGAATATTGCCGTTTTTCCCTTTAGTTCGGGCACAAATCTTCAAGGGGGCCACATTCCTACTGAAAGAGGAATTACCGTTGACCTCGGCAGAATGAACAGAATTCATAAGATCGACACGATTTCAAGAAATGCCATAATTCATAAGATCGACACGATTTCAAGAAATGCCATTATTGAACCGGGTGTCACCTTTGCACAGTTGCAGGATGAAGCACGGAAAAAAGGTTTAAAAGTCCTTACCGGACCAGGAGTGCCGGCCTATGGTTCGGTCCTGGCCAGTTACCTGGACCTTACTCCCCTTTATTCATGGGGTTTATATTCATTATGGCAGCTTCTGAATATGGAGATGGTTTTACCAACCGGGAAGATAATGAAGACCGGCCAATGGGCGGTGAGGGCAGGAGCCGAAAATCCTTATTCCTGGGTAACCCAGTTTGCAGTTATGAACCGCATGTTTGTCGGCGCCCAGGGAACTTTTGGAATTGCTACCGCCGGCGCCGTTAATTTAAAAACCTTACATGATGTGCGCAAAGTCATATTTATTCCCTTTAAGTCTATAGAAGGTGCCATAGGTGCTGTTCGCAACCTGAGGAGTCTGGAAATCGGAGAAGAAAGTTTTATTGCTAATCCGCACTATTTATCCCTCATGCTCTCAGGGGGCTCGCTGGACGCTTACGGAAAAACCAGGGATACTCTTCCTCTCTGGACAGTGGCTGTTGTTATTTCAGGTTGGGAGGAAAAAGTAGCGTATCTGGAGGAAGACTTAAAGGACCTGGCTGTTAAAAACAAGTATGAGCTTTTATCGGAACTGCCCGGTATACCTGATGCCGGTGAAAAAATACTGCAGGAAATTTTATATCCCAACGGAAATGATAATCAAAAAGTTTATAAAGGTGCCTGCAACCCGGTTTTCACTTATGTTCTACCCAAGCAGGCAGGTTCGATGCTCGACATGGTAAACCGGATAGCTGACGATTACGGATATTCTCCTCAGGACATCGGTTATTTATTCCTTCCGCTCGATTATGCCAGGGGGTACTATTTCGAGCCAAGCTTTCATAGAAATCCTCAAGATGAGGCTGAAACCGAAAAAGTACACAGGATTTTTCATGAAGTAAGCGAGAAGCTGTTCGAGGCCGGTGCTGTTTTTGACCGGCCTTATGGTGCATGGGCTGAAATGGTATTCAATAATGCAGGTAAATACCATAAAAAAATTAAAGATATTAAGCATTTGTTAGATCCGCAAAACATTATGAACCCGGGTAAGCTTGCTTTTTATTGAGGAGGAATCCCATATGGCTAAATTGAAGTATCCAATGGAACGGTTTGATAATCTGACCCTGGCGCAAAAATGCACTCGCTGCGGCACCTGCCGAATGGTCTATGCCGATAATACCGCCAGCGTACGTTTCAGTTATCAGTGCCCATCAGGAACACGATATAAATTCGAATCCTTTTATCCTCCCGGCAGAATGTACCTCGCCACGGAATTATACACGGGAAGACTTGAGTGGTCGGATCATTTGATGAAAATAATGTTTGCCTGTACCCTGTGTGGTTCCTGTTCGGAACTGTGCGGGAAGGTCAATATCATAACACCCTGTGAAATAATTGAAGATTTACGGTCAATTGCTTTTAAAAAAGGGAAACTACTTCCCGGTCATAAATCGATTTTAGACAGCTTGAAAACGTATGATAATCCCTGGCTTCAACCCCGCAGCTCCAGGAAACGATGGACAAGAAAGCTTGATTTTAAAATTAAAGATGCTGCTAAAGAGAAGGTTGATGTTCTTTATTATGTGGGTTGCACCACTTCCCTGGATGCCGAACTTCAGAAAACAGCAATTGCCACCGCGGAACTGCTTCATAATGCCGGAGTCAATTTCGGCATACTGGGTAATAAAGAGCTATGCTGCGGCAGTACGGCAAGGCGGATTGGAGCTAAATCAATATGGGATGAATATGCTAAGAATAATATTCGCCAGTTGAATGAGCTTGGCGTCAAAACAATAATAACTGCCTGTGCAGGCTGCTATCGGACCCTGTATGAAGAATATCCTGAAGCAGGAGCGCTTGAAGCAGAGGTCCTGACAGGGATGGAGTATGTCCAGAGACTCATTGAAGAAGGCCGTCTTGA
>JAFDJC010000192.1 GCA_019307665.1 Deltaproteobacteria bacterium
CCCCCGGTTTCTGTTTGATGTATAGGCAGTCAGACCTTTGATACCGCGGTCCCGGGCAAAATCTGCCAGTTTTGTCTGGATAACGGTAGAGATGCCTTTTCCCTGCCATGCCTTTTCAACGCTAAAAGCGACCTCTGCGATCTGACTTTCCGGGTCCAGAAAATAGCAACCTACTGCAAGTACCTTTTCAAAACCAGGATCTCCGATTACCGCAACAATCGTCATGTTATGGTCGTAATCCACCTGGAAGACATCGGCAACTTCATCTCGAACAAAAGAAGTCTTCTCATGCAGAAACCGATTAAAAACGTCTTTTCTGTCAAGGCGGTAGAAATGTTCTTGAAGTGCACGCTCATCCGTAGGCCTTGCAGGTCTTAAATGAACTCTTTGACCATCAATAAAAATGTTATCTTCAATGCTCTGCGGATAAACACTTCGAATGGTATCTGCAAGGGACCGTTCTTTATCAATCAAACCCATTTCTTTTGCTTTATAAAACAGCTCATCCCGGAAGTTCGGATGGGCAATGCTGATCATGGCGATGGCTCTTTCCTGGAGGCTCTTCCCAAAAAGGTTAACCACACCATATTCAGTAACCACATATTGAACATCTCCCCTGGGTACAACAATGGGCATACTTTTTAACTCTGGCACAATGCTGCTGTTCTTACCTGCATTGGTTGTTGCAGGAAGCATGAGAATGTTTTTCCCTTCAGGGGCCATGGTTGCACCGCGGATGAAATCCATAATGCCTGTAACACCTGATAAATAATTGGATGGCAGTGCATCTGCAGACACCTGTCCGGTAAGATCCATTGTTCTGGCCACATTCAAGGCAACCATCCTGTAATGGCGGGCAATAATCATAGGGTCGTTAACATAGTCTGATGGAAAAAAATCAATTCCCGGGTTGTCGTGTAAAAACTCATAAAGGTTTTTGGATCCAATAGCACTACTGGCAACCATTTTGCCTTCATTGAAACCTTTCTTTTTATTCGTAATTACTCCTAAAGAAACAAGGCTCATAAAACGGTCCGTAATGACCTGGGTGTGCACCCCAAGGTCATTCTTTTCAGCCAGAGCCTGTAAAAGTCCATCGGGTGTGGCTCCCATGCTGACTTGTAATGTGGACCCGTCATCAACAAGGTTTGCCACGTGGTTTGCTATAAGATGAGCAAATGGATATTCTGAAACATTTCCGATGGTGAGGAGTTCTTCTTCTTGTTCAACAATGACATCCACATCATTTACACTGATGAAGCTTTTTCCCAGTATGCGGGGCATCCTGGGGTTTACCTGGGCAATGACCAGGTCTGCAGACTGGGCTGCAGCCAATGTGACGTCCACGCTGACCCCAAGACTCATCCAGCCAAAATCATCGGGTTCACAAACCTGGATCAGTGCAACATCAATAGGCAATTGTCTGCTTTTAAAAAGATGCGGGACCGATGACAGGTTCACAGGAGTGATGAAGCGTTTGTTCCGCGATAATAGATTGGATTTGCCGGATCCCAGATAAAAAAAGCGTACATTGAAATTCTTTGCTAGGCTCTGATCGGAAACAGGTGCCAGGGGTGTGGTTTCAAGGCTGAGCTGGCGTACGATTTCAAGATCCGTTAAATTTCCGGACTGAGAAGCCAGTTCCTTCATAAGAGCTTGTGGCTCACCGCAGGCAGAACCGATATATACACGCTGGCCACGTTTGATCATTTGAATCGCCTGTTGCGCACTTTGTCTTTTGGAGACATAATCATCCGGCCAGTAGGTGTTCTTATTTGATGCTTTAAAAGTCATGTCAGCTGCTTGTTTTTCGGTTGGGGTTGACAGTGCCGTTATGCTGTTTTTTCAAAATCCATATAAAATCTCTCTTCACAGGCAGGGCACATACTGTGGGTGAATTCTGCCTCAGAGTGTTCTTCGATATAATGTTCAAGTTTGTTCCAATAGCCTTTATCATCCCGGATTTTTTTGCAGGTTGAGCAAATGGGGATCAGCCCTCTTAACTTCTTAATTCGAGTAGACGCCAAATGCAGATCCATGACGAGTTGTTCCTTTTCTTCTTCAAGGCGCTTACGCTCGGTAATATCCTGCAAGGTTTCAACTGCCGCGACCAGTTTACCATCCGCGTTGTATACAGGGGCAGCATCAAAAATAATATATTTTCTGTTCCCGGCCAGGACCGGATACCAGCCTGCAGCATGAAAACCGTTTGATAAAAGGACAGACTTTTCATAAACGTCGTAATATTTAGAGCCCGTGTCCTGTTCTGCATCTATAATAAGGTCCGAAAGACAGGGTCGTTTGTGGTCATAGAATACCCTCCAGTGATTATTGGTCCCAATTATTTTGCTTGATGAAATCCCCGTGAGTTTTTCGCAAGCCTTGTTCCAATAAATCACATGATGATTGGCATCGATCGCAAAAAGTGCTACCGCACAATTTTGAATAAAGCTTTCAATATTCACTGAGTCTTCCGTCAATTTGTTATTCATCGTCTTTTTCCTTTCATAATGAAATTGTCAGATATACTTAAAGGTCAGTCCTGAAAACTGATCTGTCCTAGTTGAGCTTTGACTCAATTCGGTCTAAAATGTGAGCATCCATGAATTCTGGATGCGGATATCATCGCCATTTGAATCATCTTTATAATCGGTTTTCCAATAGCTGAGTTCTAAGCCAACAGAAAGATATTTCGCAAAAAAGTATGTGGCATTGCCGAACATGAAACTGTTACGGGAGCGCGCCCCGGAAATAAGATCACCATCCCTTGGGTTGTCTATTCCGCCGCCTGCATTAAAAGCCCAGCGTTCAGATGGCGTGAAGCCAAGTTGCGCCCAACCGCCAACAGTTTTTATCTCTTCGTTTGTCATTGGATTCACTCCCTGGCCAATGCCTCCGAAATAGGAATCAAAGTTTTCCGCCAAAAAACATTCACCTTTAAACTCTAGGGTATTACTGATTGGAAACAGGATATCGGCATTTACAGACCATGTTTGAACATCCACATCTTTGCCGCCGGAAATAGAATCGATTTCTTCTTCGCCGTAGTGACCGCTGACACCAAA
Source organism: Deltaproteobacteria bacterium (assembly GCA_019307665.1). Lineage (GTDB taxonomy): Bacteria > Desulfobacterota > Desulfobacteria > Desulfobacterales > SURF-7 > JAFDJC01. The sequence goes on from JAFDJC010000192.1 coordinate 3,066, forward strand.
CTCCATTTTCTTTTTGTTGTAGGGTCTCGAATAGCTTAATCGACCTAAAATTGAAGGGAGACTTGCATCCTGGCCATCGTCTGTTCCAAAACCATCCAAGTCCTGTCCGATTTGACTGGAAAGGGAGGTCTCAATCTTAAAGGTGTTGTCCTGTTCCTCCCACCATTTTGTGAATTTTAATTGTGGACGACGATAACCCACATTCCCGGCAAACCAGCCTACCGAATAATTGAGGGTTGTTGGCGTTAAAGGAGAGATAAGGTCAGATGTTTGACCGAACAATATAGACCAGTCTGGAGCCATGATTTGACCGTAAGCGTGACGCATCTGTATGGTGGATTTATTTTCAGTGGCAAATTCCGGATTATAAAAATCAATTTCAATTCGACCTGAAATTTCTTTATCACCGATGTTTGGGGCAAAGATTCTGGTTCCAAGACGCGTCTGACGTGCAGTAAAACTGGTTCGGCTATCAGAATTATTATTTTTGTCTTCAGGAGGAACCCAGATAACATAGTCGCCATCATCTCCGACTACAGCTGAATCGTCATAGCTCATGTCGAACTTAATCGTCCCATAGGGTTTAAGTCGCCAACCAGCGGGCAGGTCAAGAGCCCCTGAAGCCGTTTCATTTGTTTTGAGAGGTTGGTCTTTTTTAGTATCCGAGGTTTCAGTCTGTTCTTTAAGTGCAATATTTTTTTTAATCTCATCAAGGTCGGCACGGAGTCTGGAAATTTCTTCCAAGGCTTGCTGCAGTTTTAAATGGATATCTTCATCTTCTGAAAGGGCTTCAGTGGGGATGTTCATAACCAAGGCGAATATCAACAAAATTGTTACGCCTATATTTTTTATGAAGGTTTTTTTTGGGGAGATTTTTTTGGATAGATACGCTCTTCCTTGATTTTTCTTTGAGATATGATCCAGGATTTTTTTCAGGATGGCTATACTGAACGGTTTTACCATATAGAAAATAATCCCTTGCTTTCTGACTTGTAATTCCAACTCTCTGGAATTGTTGTCTGTCATTGTAACGATTCCGGCTTGTGGCTGAAATTCCTTTATTCGTGGAATCAATTCATAAGCATGAATATCAGGCAGGGAAATATCCATTAATATGAGGTCAAACGTTCTTTTTCGTATTCTTTCCAAAGCGTCCGTTCCTGTAACGGACCATTCTGATTTGTGATCCCACTCTGCAAAGGCGTTTATAAACTCTTCAGCCAAAATAGGATCAGTTTCGATCAGCAAAATATTCATCATGTCCCCTTATTTCTCTGCTGTAGATGATGTCTTCACTGACTCTAAGAGCAAGGGGTGTGCCGAATAGCTGAATCGATCCTTAACTGCCTGAAAATACGAAAATATTAATGATTTAGTGAAAAATGCCTAAGGGATATATGGTGAGATGGTTGTGACAGGTATGGCACACCGGGACATGATAATATAGACTTAGTATTTGAAAATATTAGAAAAATAAAAGGTGTGACAGGGTTGTCCCGTTTCGTGCCTAGGAGGCTGTGCGTTGATGGTGAGGGTTAGGATGGAATGCAAGCCGCTCGAGTTATTTGCTGACGACTCCTAATTCAGCCCATAATTTGTTAGTTTTCTGAAAAGGGTCCGCCGTGAAATACCGAGCTCCAAGGCTGTTTTTTCTTTGTGCCACCGATTTTTTTCCAGGGCTTTTATAATAATACTTTTTTCGAAGTCTTCTACAGAGGCAAATAGGTCTTTATTTTCATCCTCTAAAATATCACTGGGCGCTTTGTCTCTTTTCGGAATAGAATCGGAAGCCAAATCTATGAAATCAAGACTTCCGACGCCGATGAACCTTCGAAGCATATTTTGAAGTTCCCGTACATTTCCCGGCCAATTATATTCGTAAAGGGTTTCCATTATTTCCTCTGGAATTGAGGTTATTTCACCGTCGCTCAATGATTGAAGAAAGTGGTTTACCAATAAAGGAATGTCCTCTTTTCTGTCCCTTAAGGGCGGTAAATGGATTGGGATAACGTGAATCCTGTAAAAGAAATCCCGTCGTGTTTGACCCATATTGACCATTTGTTTAAGATCTTTGTGCGTAGCCGCAATAATACGAAAGTCAGACTTTTTGACCTTATTGCTTCCTACCGGTGTATACCCTCCGTCTTCAATGGCACGAAGTAGTTTTACCTGCATGTTCAGGCTTAAATCACCAATTTCATCGAGAAAAAGACTCCCGCCATCGGCAATGTCCAAATACCCATGCGTATCCATTGTGGCGCCGGTGAACGCCCCCTTCTTATGCCCAAAGAATTCTCTTTCAATGAGAGATTCAGGAATTGCACCGCTATTCACCGGTACGAACTCACCATTGAGGCGTTCACTCATATTGTGGATTTCTTTTGCAACAAGTTCCTTCCCTGTTCCGGTCTCTCCGTAGATAATGATATTATCCTTTGTGTCGGCAGCCTTTAAGATGAGATCATAGACCTCCTGCATGACCTGACTTTTTCCAATTATCCTACCAAATCGATACTGGCCTTTGATGGAATACCGTAACTTCTTGTTTTCTTTTCTGAGATGTTCTGCCTCCTCCTGGATCGCAATTTCCTGAAGCTTTGTTTTGGTGACATCCCGTAGGGTTGTGAGAATTGCGGGTTCTCCTTCCCACATAATAACACTGTTATGAGCCTCAACCCAAAGATCCTTTCCATCTGATGTGGCAGTTTGAAGCTGAGAAACACTTTCAACAGATTGCCCCTGTTCAAGGGCTTTTTTGTACTCTCCGACGCTCTGTTTAACTTCCATGGAGATTAAATCGACAACCTTTTTAACCAAAGGATTGTCTGAACTGTCATAACCGAATATTCCGGCAAAGGCCTGATTTGCAAATATCAGCGTCTTATTCTGAATGAGAATAACACCATCCGCTACATTTTCCGCAAGTTTACGATATCTCCCTTCACTTGCACGCAGTTCCTTCTCTGCTTTTATTCTCCTCGTAATATCCTGAAGGGTTTCAATGGCCCCAATCATTTTGCCATCCTTATCAAAGATTGGAGCTGCAAGGAAAAACACATGACGAGGTTTACCCCCCAGGTTCTGGAAAAAATCTGTGGCCTCCCAGGCCTGGGGAATAATCTCTGATCTTATCGC
>JAFDJC010000193.1 GCA_019307665.1 Deltaproteobacteria bacterium
CCATGCGGCAAATTTATTCAAAGGATTGATGCCAAGAACCAGAAGAGCGGTATAGGTATGATGCTACCGGCGATTGATAGAAATAAAATATTTTAATTCAGGAACGGAAAAACCCCATCGCTGGTTTTCCAGGATGGAGTCCTTTTTCGATAAGATTTTTGGAATCGACTAGACATATCACGAATTTTGGAATACATATGATATGTCTCCATTGTCTCTAAACAGGTAGATTCAAGTGAAACACATAGTAATGCGGGGTTTTATCGTTTTTGTTCTTTTTTTCTTCTGTGAAGTACTCGTTGACTCTTTTACATCAGTGAAGGTAACCATGTGACTAAACTTGGAAATATAATCAATACAATTAATGTCAAAAAATCCATGGCTAAAAAAGGCATAATACCTTTGAATATTTCATATACTGAAAAATCAGGGTTTACGCTGTTAACGACATAAACGTTCATACCGACAGGAGGGCTTACCAACGCAATTTCGCACATTTTTATGACAACTATGCCAAACCATATCGGATCCCAACCCATCATAATAATTGAGGGTAGAACTACAGGAACCGTAAGTATCATCATAGCCAGTGCCGACATAGCCATTCCGAGCACGACATATATCGATAAAAATCCCGCGAGTATGAAGTATCTGTTAATTCCAAGTAATCCGACCCATTCAGCCAAAATGCCGGGTGAATCACTGATCGCCATAAATCTTACAAATAAATATATTCCAGCCAGGTTGAAAAGTAGCATAACAGATGTAACGCCCATTTGTTCAATGCTCTTTGAGACCATTTTCCATTTGAAACGACCGCTTACGACGGCAATAAAGAGAGCCGCAATCGAGCCAACGCCAGCGGCTTCCACGGGTGTAAAAATGCCCGTGTAAATTCCGACAACAATGACTAAAAAAATTAGTGCCGCCCCCCAAATACCTTTGATCGATTTTAAGCGGACACTTAAGGGATATTTCGGCTGCCTCGGATGAAGATCTGGGTTGATCATGCATCGAAAATAAATCATACCGGCATAAATTACGACGGAAATAATACCTGGAATAATACCTCCAATCAGCAATTTTCCAATTGATTGTTCGGTGATCAGCCCATATATCACTATCAAACCACTGGGTGGTATTAAACTTGCCAATGTTCCACTTGCAGCAATAACTCCTACAGAAAGTCCGCGATCGACACCGGCCTGTCGCATAATCGGTAGCGCCACTCTGCTCATTACAGCAGCTGAAGCAGTACTGGCTCCCGATGCAGCCGCAAACATAGCACTTGCCATTGCCGTTGCTATCGCTAAACCACCGGGCAAATGTCCAAATATTTTTTGGCTGGTTTCATAAAGTTCATCTGTAACTCCGCCGTAATATGCTAACATCCCCATAATAAGAAAAAGGGGTATCACTGAAAAACTATACTTACTCATTGCTTCAAAAGGCAAGAATCCCGCTAAACCGGCAGCAGCATCATAGCCGGCAAGATAAAATGTCCCAGATAAACCAACAAAAGCAGCGCTGAAAACAATAGGCAGTCCTAAAAAAATCAATATTGTTAAAACGATGACACCTAATATACCGACTAATACCGGATCCATTATATCCATCCTCTTTTATATAAATTTCAAATGATTAATGGCTTCTTTTTTCATGAATATATTCTGTTTCATTTCGAGCATGATTTATCCATTGAATGCCTTCCGCGAGACATCTTATAAGAAGCATAGCAAAACCGATTGGTATCCACATCTTGAAAGGCCACAGAACGATTTCCATTTGTTCGGTACGATCTCCGAGGTTTACTTGTTCAAAGAACCAGATGGTTCCAAATATTCCGCAAGGCAACATAATCAAAAAAGTAACAAATTGTAATGTTGCTTCCCAATACTTACGTAATTTCCCTTTTGCTTTACTCAAAAAGAGATCCATTCTAACATTGCCATACTTTCTTTGTGTGATTGCCAAACCGATAAGCACGGTAACAGGCAGTAAGGATTCGATGAATTCCATCTGTCCTGGAATAGGTTTATTGAATACATAACGGCCTATAACCTCTGCTGTGAGCAAAAACATTAACATCATAATAATAGATGACCCTATAAAGAACATAAAATATTCTATTTTTTCATAATAGTAAAATGCTCTTAATAGAGGATTGTCGCTTTTTTTCCATTTAATTTTATATTCATTTAAATCATTTTCATATTTTTTCTCTTTTATCTCTTCCTCAGCACGCATTTTTTCTAATTCTTCTTTATAATCCATAATGTCCTAGTTCAACTCTTAGGATTTCTATATCTTTGATACAGCTATTTTTGTTTTAATTTGATAATTCACCGCAGCTTGCTGCGGAGTCAACACCTTCACCCTCTCCTTGGGGAAAGGGTGAGGGGATAAAATAAACTCAACTTGGACACCCTGCAGCTTGCTTCAGGGAGATTCATCTTTTCAAAAAGCAAAAATTGTCTTGGCAACATTTTGGAAACAATTATTTACCGAGATCGCAACTAAAGCCAACTCGATGATCGCTATTGCCTAATTAGTTCAGAGTGTTTTAATTATATCTTTGTTGAATTTCATTTGTGATATCTTGAACCATTTTTAACGCTTCAATCGCTTGCTTTTCTGAAACTCCTGATTTTTTTAAAGCTTTGCTGCTGATCCACTTGGTATGTGCTATTTTAGATCGTTTTTTTAATTCCGATCTAAATTCAGGTGTTGCTTCAATTATTTTAACTCCGGCAGATTTAAGTGTCTCCCATGCTTCTCCCATTCGCGGAGTTGTATCTTTTTCGGCAAATTCAGGAATCTCAGCAGCGACTTCATCAATAATCATTCTTAGCGGTGCCGGCAATGCATCATATTTCTTTTTATTGCATGCTATGGCTTGGGATGAATAGCTGATGTCGATGTGCCACAGCACATATTTCAAGACTTCTTGAAGGTTATATGCAACCATACTGCTGGGGCACGGAAACGCCACAGCGTCTATCATTTTTCTTTCGAGAGCGCTATAAAGATCTCCTACACCAATCCATGTCAGAACGGCACCTGCATTTTTAAACGGCTCTCCTTTAATTTTACTTTCCCGCAGGCGTATTCCTTTAAAATCTTCAAACACAGTAATTTTTTTAAATGACCCTATGGCGCGAGGTGCATAAACAACCGGAAACAAATATTTATTGTTCCATCTTTCTTCCCACTCCTTGACCATCATTGGGTGTGTATATATTTTAGACATCCAATCACAGACATCCTTTACCTTTGTTTTATCTGACAACCCGATGCATGGTAAACCGATTACTGATCCTAAAGGAGTTTCACTCGTTTTTGTCATTCTGACCAAACCGCCGTCCATGACTCCTGTTTTGATTGAATCTCGCGCCTGTTTGAGAGTACTCAATGTACTCCCATACTGAACTTTTATTTTCATCTTTCCTGCAGATCTTTTTTCAACCTCTTTGGCAAACCAGTCAACGGCAAATGTCCCAATACGCGGTACTCCCGTTAAGCCGAATCGCCACTTTATGGTCGGACCATTATATTTCTCTGCATATGCTGGTATTGATACAATAGCCATAAAACCAATCAAAAATGTTATTAAAAAAAGCTTTTTTTTCATGTTCAGCCTCCTTCGAAAAATACTGTTGTTTTTATTTCTTTACTATTTATACATAGCGTCCAATGTAAGTGCACATCAGTCGCATATATTATACGTAAAGATTGGCTTCTCAATTTTGATCATTTTTACTAATATTTACTTTCAATCCGGGTAAGTTTCATACCCAGGTACAGTATAATATTGTCTTCGTTTCTGAATACGATCATCTATGTTCACCATTTCAGTGTCCCATATTTCGTTTTTGCCTGGATCAAGGCAACTATAGTGTCCCAATGCATGCTTTTGCCATCTAAAGTTATCGGGCCACTGATAAGGCAGCACTATTATCTTTCCGGGTTCGGTAGCCGATTCTAGTGTTTGCAATGCGTTTTTTAAAATCGCTTTCTGGAGAGAAATATCAAAAGGTTTTCCGATAGGGTGTCCATCGGGATAGTTAAGAAACAGAGCACGTGGAGGTTTTACCTTATCCATGATATCCCACATCGAACTGATTTCAATTGAAGGAATTCCCGCCTCCTCGAATCCTCTTGTGAGCAGACCGACTGTCTGCGTATCAGTCGGGCAATTGGCAAGGGATATTACAGCATCCACTTCCATTTCACAAAACCGATTAACCATTTTGGGGATGGTTTTATTCACAAAAAGCTCTTTTGCCCAATTACCGGGATGGGAAAGGATATATGGGGCACACTCCTTAAAGTAACCTTCCTTTTCCATTTCTTTCATTCTGTCGAGCGGCAGCATGATGTTTGGATCCATCATAGCGTCATAAGAATAAGACGCAGCCGTAATGATGATATCTTTAAATTTTGAGTTCATCGGAATTTCACGAAAACTAATATCTTGTCTCCAGCCCGGATCCTTACGCTCCTCTTTTTCCCATAAAGATTGCGTTTTGAGTCTTGCGGCGCAACATGCCGTTAGGCCAATTCTGCAGTCCTTGATGGGTTTTTTCAAAGGAACCAAAGGTGCTGTATCATTTTCAGGCCATTTATTCTCATCTTCTTTTTTAAAAATATTTTGTTTTAAGTGAAGCGTTTTTAAATATGATACCCAATTTACTTTTGGATCATCCATAATTTTATCCTTTCTTCATTTATAAGCAGCAAACAGCAGTTCTCCCATATCCCAGACTTTAATGCCCATCTGCTTTTCATATTTCATCAGGTTAATAAGGCATATGGGACAGGTTACCAGAATGTTTTTGCATATATCGGCAAGCTCTTGGATGCGAATATTTGATATTTTACCGCTCAGGTCAGCATATGCATACTCCACCGGTCCGCCGCAGCAGGCGGTGTCTTGTTTTGTGTTTTCCGGTTCCAGCAGGGTGATTCCCAGGCTGGCTGCGACTTGACGGGCCTGCTCCACAATACCCAAATCCCGGGTCATCACGCAGGAATCGTGCATCACAAATTCTTTCGGAAGTTTTTGCGCTGTAGGTGGTTTCAAGTCTTCAATTTTTCCCTGAATCACTTCTAAATAATGCAACACCTCAAGGTTGTAATTATTAATATAAATGGGAAAGACCTCTTTCAGCATAAAAGTGGTGTGGGGATCGACGGTGATTATCTTTTCCACACCGCGAGATTTAAATTGTTGGTACACCTTTTTTACATGTGACGCGATATGTCTTTCAAGCCCCAGATCGTATAGAAGGACTCCACTATAGGGCTCTGTTTCATAAAGATATGCAGGATACTCACCCGCTTTGCCCAGTGCCGAAACGATTCCTTTGAGTGCATTTTCTCCTTTATCCTTTACATCACGTGCTCCCTTTGCCTTCAGGCGCAGTACAACTTCGCCCGCCATGGAACCGGCCTTCTCAAACATTTTTGAAAAGGCTTTTACAGACAAAAGTGGTAAAATCGGTTTTACCGAGGCAACCATATCCGTAGCCTGTATGACATAGGGGAGCATCTGATACATTCTGGCAGTCAGCAGAACGGTTCTGCCGTCCCTTGGCAGGTTGAGGCCCTCGGTCCAGCCGGTCCAGTAATCTTTTTTAAAGCCCAGCGGGTCGCCGGTCCGCTCCATGTTTCCTTTCAGTGTTGACAGGGCTTGAGAAATCAGGCTTTTAGATCGTTGCATGTCTCCCTCCTTCCACCAATTTACCGGAGAGAAGAGATCTTCCCAGCTGGATGAGTTCACAGATTTCCAAGTTCTGCCCTTTACTTTTGCAGACGATTTCGCAGCGTTTGCATTGAAGACAACTGTAGAGACAAAAGGTCAGGGAATCGTCGAATTCCAGTATACCGTTGAGCAAATACTTCATGATTTGAAGACGGCCGTAAGCTGACATGCTTTCCACACCGATTGAAGCCTGGTAGGTAGGACATACATCAACGCAAAATCTGCAGGATCGGCATTTTGCGATTTCTTTCAGAAGGGTCTCGCGAATATTTATGTTCTCCTTCACACCTCACCCTCCAGGTTCCCGCGATTTAAAATATTATTTGGGTCAAAGGTTTTTTTAAGATTTACCAGCAAATCATAATAGGGTTGACCGTATTTTTCTTTTAGAAAGGATGCCCGTTGGGCCGTCAGACCCCATT
>JAFDJC010000409.1 GCA_019307665.1 Deltaproteobacteria bacterium
AAAGGAAAATGATAATGAAAAAAATGGATTATTGGCGGTTGTGTGATGAGCTTTCTGTTGTTCAGGCGGCCCTTTTGATGGTTGGGATTACTCCTGAGGAATATCCTTATGTAATGAACGAGGGGGAACATGAAAGACCGGAAAATTTTTCTGCAGCGCTTACAGCTCTATCTCATGCAATTCTTGGTGGCCGGCTTCCTGCCACAATTCGCAAATTTGTTGAAACAAATTGGGAGATTATTGCAGAAGCCGAATATGGTTACGATACAGATGAGCCTGATTGGCAGAAAACAACCATACTTGTAGAAGATTTAAAGGTTTGGCTCAAAGGACTGGGCGTTAAAACAGGATTTTTTTTCCCTCAAGCCACTGATACTCCTGATTATCTTGATTCATCACATAAAAATTATGCTCCTAAGCTATCTGCCGCTATTGAGGCATGGAAGGCTGTTAATGCAGACCCGGATCTGATGAAAGGAAAAACGGTTAAACAGGCTCTGCAAAAGTGGCTTCGCAAAAACGCGGATCAATTCGGGCTTACCAAAGATGATGGCAATCCAAATGAGCAAGGTATTGATGAAATAGCAAAAATTTCCAATTGGGCAACCAAGGGAGGAGCACCCAAGACACCGGGTTGAAGACTCTGCTATTACAACCCAACCACCTGCTAACCACTTGTTATAACAGAAATATTGTTTTACGCGTAGGTCCCCACCCCCCTATAGTTCTTCTTCAATCTACCCCCCTGTTCCTTTTCTTCCGGGGGTAAGTTTTCGTAATCCGCCTATCTATTCACGATCACTTTTTATCCTTATAATCAAGCCATAGTCCAATAACATCCAATTTAAACATGTGAGGTGTAACTATGGCGAACACAAATCAAGAAAAACTTTCTATCCTTAGGCGCAAACAGGTTGAAAAGCGGACAGGCTTGTCTCGCTCAACTATTTATCTTCGCATGCAGGAAGGTACATTTCCAAAACCTATAAATCTTGGGGCACGGGCTGTCGGCTGGCTGGAACATGAGATTAACTCCTGGTTGGCATCACGGAGCGAAAATCGCGACAACGGGCAGCCTGAACTGGAGGCCCACCATGCGAGTTGACTTTAAAAATCTTGCTGAAAAGTGGCCAAGCGCCATTGTGGCTCGCACTGAAGTCCATAGGTTCAGCGGCGGCGTTTTAAATTCAAAGTACCGTGCCAACCTGGACAGCTTGGGTAAGGGGCCAAAGGGGAGGATAAGGGTTGGACGTCAAATTGTTTACTCTGAAGCCCTTGTCGAGTTTATGGAAGAGAGAGCGGAGGCGGTCGAATAAAACATGAAGGCAACCCTATTTGATAAAAATATATTTGAGCTTTTCTTTGAGCCACTAAAAGACAAAAATATGAGAATTAATAGTGAAGCAAAAAAAATAAGTAGCGGGAAAGGGAGTTTTGGGAAATGAAAAATTGTTTATTCTGTACTGAACCAGAGCCGACGCCGGGTTATAGAGTCTCAAATAAAGATGTTGAGTTTGTTTGTAGTGGATGTGTTCAAATATTACTTGGCGCTGAACAGCTACACCTCAGACGTGCTTATGAAAAGGCGATTGACAAGGGCTATCATGGCAAAGCTACTGCAATCAAATCTTTTTTAATACTGGAGGGAGACGATGGAAAAAGACCAGAAAAACATAGACGACATTTTAACCGAAAAAGAATTACTCGAACTCTTAAGAATCAAGCGCAGCGCATTGGACGACATGCGACATAAAAAGCAATTACCTTTTTGCAAAATATCAAACACGAATAGAATATATCTTGTCAAAGACGTAATCGAATTTATCGAAAGCAGAAGGATAGTCTTAAATAAAAACACATAACGGCAGAGACGGCACAAACAACATGGCCAGCGCTATAACCAGTGAAAAGATGGCACATCTCCCTCGGTTGTGCCACTGGCCATTTCAAACCCGAGGGAAAGATGGGAAAAATAAAAAAGGGCGGTTTTTACTGGGAACGGGAATTATATCAATCCAATGCGTTTTTATCATTAACCAAGAATGCGATAAAAATACTAATTGCATTCATGGATAACCGGAAGCGCTTAAAAAACAATTCCCCAAAAGGTAAAAAAAAAGAATACGTGTTTTATAACTTAGACAAGCTGAAGCTCCCATATGCACTTTTTGAAAAAACATATAAAGTCAGTCGCTCAAATATTCCAAAAGCGCTTGATGATCTTCTTGAAAAAGGTTTTCTGAAAATCGTTTATCGTGGCGGAAGTTGTCAACATGATGCAAGTATTTATGCCCTTTCAGATAACTACTTATTATGGAGACCAGGGATAAAGCCTTTTGAAACACGGCACAAGGGAAATCGAAAAGGATACCAGGGACGGAATTTAAGAAAATAGTAACGGTTAAAACAGGTACCCTGCACACGGTTAAAATAGGTACCCTGGACAAATTCAGGGGTATTAAAACAGAACCCCTAAAAAAGCATGTTAAAGCATACAGGCTCTAAGGTTAAAGTGGCGTTTTTGCAGTTTTTAGAAAAACAGTTTCAGGGGTACTAAAATAACCGTATTAACATGTATTACCATACATAGGGATCTTTTTGCATGACATCTTTAAACATGAAACTTGAGAACAGGTGTTTCCTTTGATGTGCCTTCAAAAGTAAGATAGAGGGTTTATGAGGGGACTATTTTTTAAAAAATGAGCACTCCGGAATTAAGAAAAACACTTAAAGATTTCTCCAAGGCTTTCAATAAGGCTGTTAAGAAACACGAAGAGGAATGTGAGAAAATCAATAATAAATGGTTAAACCGACCTTTTTCATATCCTCCACAACTACCACCGGATGACCCACCAACAAATTATCCGCCTTTTCCTGAAGAATGCAGAGGTTTAAGATGCGGGGCAAAGACCAGGGCCGGGACGCCTTGTAAACTGAGTAGCTTATATGACAATGGGCGCTGTAAATTTCATGGGGGGTTAAGCACAGGACCGAAAACACCCGAAGGTAAAAAGCGGTCTGCTATGAACGGATTTAAGCCTAAAAACAAACGAAGCCCATGAAATGTAAACAAATGCTAACATTTTTAAAAGAGCTCTTAATGGGAAAAATAGAGCAAAATAAGTACACTTGGGTTTAAGTGGCGTTTGCTATCGTTTTGCTATGCGACAGTTATTTCTCTTCCAGGTGGCCGTGGTTTCTTAACCAGTCGGTAAGAATCTTGCCACATTGTTGCGATAATGTCCGATGCTCCTGTTCAGCAACCTGAATTAAGGTTTCTTTGATTTCAGGGGGACATCTCATGGTAATAAAATCTCGTTTTTTCTTTTTTTCCATGAAAGTTAATGAATCACAATTTACTATCCTTAGCAAGTGTATATTTTAGTTGACAAAGATATACCTATACTGTTAGGATGTAACCAAGATGATTCCCCAAATCACAAAAAATAGATTATTAATCAGAAAGTCCGAGACACTTGTAATCGTGAGGTTGCAGGCGGCCAATGTGAGCCGGGGGAGTCTCGGGCTTTTTATTTTACGATGTTATAATCACGGACATGGAAACGACCATCTCAGGTGGGTTTTTAACCTTCTCAAAAATGGGGGGAGCAACCGGCTGAATTTTCAGTCCGCTAATTAATAAAAGGAGGTTTAGATGGGAAAGAACAGGCAGACAGAAAAAGAGGCGGCACTGGCTAAGCCTGTTGTGTCTGAAAAAGAAAAAAGAAGGCTATATAATCTTCACTTAAAGGGTAAACCTACCGCTAAATACTTCGGACAAGACCAGGTTTTATTATTAACCGGTGGTCCTCCTGGTGCGGGTAAAA
>JAFDJC010000194.1 GCA_019307665.1 Deltaproteobacteria bacterium
CTCGCAAAAAACCTTAAATCCGGAAGCAAAGGCGGTAATGTGGGCTCGATGACCATGAAGTCACAGTTCGGAATCGTGGAGGATCAACTGAGCGACGCGCTGGAAAAAGGAGCTGGAATCGCTGCCGGGGGTGAGATAGATCGGGATAAACCAGGACTTTATTTCCCGCCCACAATTCTTACGGATACAACGCCTGATATGAAGATCAGGACTGATGAAACATTCGGTCCGCTGCTTCCGATTATCCCATATGATTCTATTTCAGAGGCCATAGAAATAGCGAACAGTACCGAATACGGACTTTCCGGAGCAATTTATACAAAAGACATGAATGAAGGCAGGCAAATCGCATCAAGGATAAAAACCGGTTCCATTAACATAAATGATTCATTAATAACTTTTGCGATTCCTTCGCTTCCTTTTGGCGGTGTGAAACACTCGGGTGTCGGAACTTACCACAGCAAATCCGGTATTCGTGCATTTACAAATATTAAATCTGTTACAGAGTTTAACTGGAATTTAAAAAGAGAGCTTTTCTGGTACCCGTTGCCTGAAGGGTGTGAAAAGGTTACTGCAAGTGCGATAACCGCATATTTTTCAGGAAATATATTCACTAAATTAAAAGCATTGATCGATGCAATAATTCAGGTTTGGAATTTACGAAAAAAAGGCGCTGAAAGAGATAATGAATTTGAATCGATAAGCAGAAGCGTTGACTCTGAGGGTGCCTGTACATCATCAAGCACAGCCGAGCATGCACGGGCGGGTGCTGATGATGAGCCATGTGATGACGGAAGGTCCGGATAGGCGGGCTTTCATTGTTGCAACAAAGGACGGCACTCCGCTTCTTTAAACGGAGTGCTCGACAGTATTCATAAATATTTTTGCGCTTTAAGGTTGACAGTCTCGTAAAAATCCATTTGTTGTCATTCCGGCGAAAGAGACTGTGTCATAATTCGTCATCCCGGCCAAGTCCCGTGAAACGGGGCACGAGCCGGGATCCAGAAGTGCCTGTTACAGGACTTTCCCCAAAAACAGAGCTTAAACATTGGCAAACGTATTAAATTCGGTAGTTGAGCCGGGCTATCAAGTGGAAAAGCCATTTTTTGATAAATTTTCAAAATATTTTTTTAAAAAAATAAAATGGATGATGGGTGGTAATGGTCCGCCCAAGGCGGATTGCCAGTATCCGAAGGACAAGAAGATATCCAAAAAAATGTCTCTGCCGATATTCTCTTTCTCTACTTAAAACCTGCCGATTTTTGGTTTGATTTTTTGTTGTTTTGAAAATAAAATCACCATTATTTGTTTAATTACAATTGGTTATATCTGGAAAAGATCACTACATAAGTGGTTTTCTGATAATGACAGATCAGCAAATTAAATTGCTTCATAACCGGGATTATTTTTTTCTCAGCATAAAAATTATTTTTTTTGCAAGCAATCTGGCCCTGAGGAAATCACAGATTTATAGAATCCAGGATTTCTATTATCTGAAAATTGATTTCAAATCAGCTTTCCTGGCAATTCAACAAATATTTATACAGAAAATGTAAGTAGGTAGATAGCGGTAAGGATTACCAAGCAACATATTTAACATGTGGAATAGCATATCAAGGATTTGATTGATCTGGATCTATATGATATTGCATATCATGAGAAGCTAAAATGAATAAAGATGCCAATTCTCTCATTGAGGAATCCATAAATCTTGAATTGAACGTCAGTGATACATATTTGCTTTTTCATAAGTTATTTCCAGACGACGGAGACATCTGGTGGGACTTGGCATTTGAAGAAAAGAACCATGCTTCAATTATTCAAGTAGGAACAAACTACCTGAGACTGGTAGATATGCGGAGCCAGCAAAAAAGCATTCAGACCTCTGGGAGGTTCAGGGGCAGTTGAATAGCAGGTTTAATATCTAAATAAGGAAACCTCGTTGAAACAACTACTGACAATTCTAACGAAACAATTAAAATCACTGCATTGTGGCGATTTTTTGCTTTATATTAACTATAGTGAGCTTTTAATGGCTCTTTGAAAACGAATTTTCACCTAAACTATTATGAGGAAAAAAATGAAAAAAGTATTGATTGCTTACACCAGCAGAACCGGAAACACTGAAAAAATGGCAAACTATTTAGCTGAGGGCGTTAGAATTACAGGAAATGAGGCACAACTCGTAAAAACATCTGCCTTAAAAAATGCAGAACATCTGTCAGGATTTGATGGATATATTTTTGGGTGCCCTACATACCATAAAGATATGACTGGGGGTATGAAACAATTCCTTTTTGTAGCCGAGCAAGCTAACCTGTTAGGGAAGATCGGAGGTGCGTTTGGATCACATACGCATAGTGGTGAAGCAGCTCCTATGGTTTTTGAAACCATGCAGCATGTGTTTAAAATGGATGTGGTAGACCTGGGTCCGTTAAACCTAACTGAAGCGCTAATGGAAACAGATGAGGGCATGAGGGCTTGTCACCAGTATGCGAAAGGGTTGTGCGAAAAATTGACCTCATAGCAAGGGAACGCATTTAGAGCACATAAGATAAAATATTGATGCTTTTTGAAAGTGATGCCAGCCATACAAACGTGTAAATTCAAAAAAAGAAAGGAAAAAAATGAGTGATACTAAAAACAATTTGATGGAAGCCTTTGCCGGAGAGTCTCAAGCCAATAGAAAATATCTGGCTTTTGCCAAAAAAGCGGATCGAGAAGGGTTTACAAAAATTGCAATGCTATTTAGAGCCGCTGCGGAAGCCGAAACCGTACATGCCCATGCCCATTTAGGAGCTTTAAATGGTATCGGGGAAACCGCGGAGAACTTAAAGGCAGCCATAGCCGGTGAAACTGATGAATTTAAAAATATGTATCCCAAAATGATAGAAACCGCCATATCAGAGGAAGAAAAAGTGGCTGAACGAAGTTTTCGCTTTGCAAACGAAGTTGAAAAAATCCATGCTCAATTATATCAAAAAGCATTGGACGGTATTGACCACCCCCAGGATGTTGACTGTTACTATGTCTGTCCTGTATGCGGCAATACGGTTGAAAATGCAGCACCGGATTCCTGCCCTATATGCGGTGCACAATCAAAAGCGTTTTCAAAAGTAGAATAATGATCATTTTTTAATGAGGAGGCATCATGAAATGCCCATATTGTGGTTGTAAAAATTTTTACGTTAAAAGCCCCGATGATGAATATAGCGTGTATGAATTTACTTGCAATGATGGTGACATTTGTTTTGACGCCGATATAGATGAGGATGATGTTCCCAAAATCGATGATTCTACAGAGGCCTATTGCAACAAGTGCGCATGGCACGGAAAAATAGAGGCATCAAAATAGTTAAAGTGAATTGTATAAGTTGAGAAGTCTGGCTTAAAAGAAGAATTATTCTTTAATAAATAATTTTAGATCAATAATAAAAGGAGAGAAGGTCATGGAATTGCCGGAATATATAACTATTGATGAAGTAAAACGAATTTGCAACGATATTGGCTTGCGTGACTGGTCCAGAATTACGGATCCAACTGTTTCAGGAGAAGAAGCATCCATGATACTCAATATTGTGAATACCCAAGGAATGAATATTCCACTTGAGGCATTCCGAAAGGGTTTAGAAGTTGAGCTTGAACATGGAACAAGGTTTGAGGATGCAAATGTAACGAACAACCATCCAATCCTGACAGGAAAGATCGTTATCGCTCACCTTAAAGAGACTATGGACTATTATGAAAGAATCGAGGTGGCTGAAATCGAGGGAGATTTATTAAAAGCAGTTTTATCGAAAAATTTAGAAAAAATTGAATCGAAATACAAACTGCTCATAGAGGCCCAAAAATCACTGAACCAATCGGTTGCTAGCCAATTGAGGAAGGCTTGAGTATAATAGACCAGCTATGCTGGAGGTGGGGAGGAATTTAAATGGGTAAGACAGAAGACAATTTAAAGGTGGCATTTGTTGGTGAATCTCAGGCAAGAAACAAGTATAATTATTTTGCAGAAATCGCAAGAAAAGAAGGATATCATTATATCGCAAAAATTATTGAAGAAATCTCCGAAAATGAAAAATATCATGCATTGGAAGAATATAAATTATTATATGGGGAAAATAACACCGCGGTTAATTTAAAAGAAGCAATCGACGGCGAGGATTACGAGTCTGAAGAAATGTATCCAAAATTTGCGATAGAAGCAGAAGTAGAAGGAAATACTGCGGCTGCCATCCTGTTTACCCAGATAGCAAAAATCGAAAAACATCATCGTGAGCAATTTAAACATCTTCTAAAACTGGTCGAAACTGGTTCTGTCTTTAAACGGGAAAAACCCATTAAATGGAAATGCAGTATCTGCGGCTATATCTATGATGGAAACGAGCCGCCAAATCGATGTCCCTACTGCAAAAGACCAAGAGAATATTATGAACCCGCCAATTTAGATGTATAAAGGAGAAAAAAAGATGGCCCGATACATATGCCAGGTATGTGAATACATCTATGATGAAGATAAAGAGGTTGTTAAATTGGAAGACCTCTCTGATGACTGGGACTGCCCGGTCTGTAGATCAAATAAGAAACTATTTAATATCATAGAAGAAATTGCAAAAGAACCGACTTCGGACATAGAAACTGCCACTGCTGAAAACGATGAATTGATCGATCTAAGCAAAACCTCTGATGACCTGGAAATTTATTTGTCAGATATTCATCAGATTGCTGAGACCGGGCAGTCAATTTCAGAGCCCATGAGAACGGCAAAACCGATTATTTCATGGGATGATGTCCTTATCAAAGGAGCACAGCTTGCAAAGATGCCTTTAAATCAAGATGTAGCTGTTAACAGCCAGACGATTATTGGGCTTGATGCAAAACAGCCCATGATAATTGAGACACCGATTTACATTACCCATATGTCTTTCGGTGCGTTATCCAAGGAGGCCAAAATTTCTTTGGCAAAAGGAAGCGCGGCTATTAAGACGGCTATCTGTTCAGGAGAAGGGGGTGTCCTGCCAGAATCCAGGCAAAATGCGTATAAATACATATTTGAATTTGTCCCTAACCAGTATAGTGCGACAGAAGAAATCATTAAAAGCGTTGATGCAATAGAGATTAAAATCGGTCAATCCGCAAAACCCGGGATGGGAGGGCATTTGCCCGGCAACAAAGTTACCAAAGAGATTGCTGACATCAGAGGATTTAAAGAAGGAGAAGATATTATCAGCCCGGCTCGTTTTGAGGATATTACCAATAAAGAGGAATTAAAACAAAAAGTAGACTGGCTGAGAGAAATATCAAACGGGAGGCCTGTCGGTATAAAATTTGCTGCTGGAAACATCGAGGCTGATTTGGGGGTTGCATTGTTCGCGAATCCGGATTTCATAACTATTGACGGAAGGGCAGGGGCAACCGGTTCTGCACCGAAAGTCGTTAAAGAATCGACTTCCGTTCCTACACTTTTTGCTTTATACCGGGCGAGGAAATTTTTAGATCAAAATGATGCACCCAACATTTCTCTGGTAATCACCGGCGGACTGAGAATGTCATCAGATTTTGCCAAGGCATTAGCGTTAGGAGCAGATGCCGTTGCAATCGGCACATCAGCTTTAATTGCCATTGGTTGTCAACAGTATCGTGTATGTAATACCGGGAGATGTCCGATAGGTATCGCCACACAGGACCCTGTATTAAGAAAACGACTGGATATTGAAAAAGCCTCAAAAACTCTTAAAAATTACTTAAACGTTTCCACAGAAGAACTGAAAAATTTTGCCAGGCTGACAGGGAATAATGATGTTCATCATCTCTCCGTTTCCGACCTTTGCACAACCAATACAGAGATTTCAAATCATACATCAATTGAACATGTTTAATGCTTCACGAACCACCTTTAATGATGAGAGAAATGGAGTTGGGTTATTGGTACAGAAAATACCCTTTAAAGATTTATCATCTTCGGGAGGAATAAGGACTTTTTTAACCGTTGTAAAAAGAATGATAATTCCAGATATTGCTTTGGTGGGACTCATGAGGTTTTGATATATCTTTGCTGTCGAGACCCTCTCCAAATAAAAAAAATAATTCAATGTAGCCCGACAGGAAAAAGGCCAGTAAGTGCTCTGATATGGAAATCTCAATCGATAGTTTTTTGTCTGTTGTAATTTTTTTTCTGGTAT
>JAFDJC010000410.1 GCA_019307665.1 Deltaproteobacteria bacterium
GCGTGGACAGGTTTATGCACTTTTCTTCTGTTGGTGTGTACGGATACAGTTCAAATCCTGGGAACCCGGTAAAAGAAGAAGATCCAAAAGTCACACCGCCACTAAATAACTATAACGCAAGTAAATGGGAAGGCGAAAAGGTTGTCCAAAAATACATCAGGGAGAAGGGGCTTCGTACAACCATCTTCCGGCCTGCCGCTATTTACGGCACTAGATCCGAATACGGTTTATACATTGTTTTTAAAATGGTTCATGAGGAACGGAAAAAGAAAAAGAAGTTGATTCTGGGAAAAGGAGATACTATTGAGGCCTTTCTTCATGTGGAGGATATGTGCCGGGCGGTGATCCATGCATATGGTAATGAAGCCATGATCGGAGAGGCATACAATGTTGCAGACGATACGCACATAAGTTCTGCTGAATTTTATAGCATGGTGAGCAGGGAACTTCTTGGCATGGAAAAGGATTTCTTCCATCTTCCTCTTTCAGTAGCAAAGCCGATAGCCATTATTGCTCAGTTTGTTGCCAGGAGACTCGGCACCAAACCGCTCCTTGAAAAAGCGACTCTCGATTATGTGAACTGCGATAAACATTGGGACAACAGCAAGCTCAAAGCCACGGGATTTGAATTCAAATATCCGACCATGGAAAGGGGTCTAAAAGAAACCTTACAGTGGTACAAGGATAGCGGATGGTTTGACTTTTAGAAAACTGTAGTGGTTTACCGGAGGAATTAGAGCATGGAAAATATAAGAGGGAAAACAGCACTTCTGACCGGAGGGTCACGAGGCCTGGGAGTTCACATCGCCGGCTTCCTAGCAAAAGAAGGCGTGAATCTTGCTCTAACAGCAAGGTCCGAAGAAGGGTTGAAAACTACGGCGGACGAAGTATCACGAGAAAATGTAAAAGTAAAGATTTATCCTGCAGATATTACTGATCAGGCTTCAAGAGAAAAACTGATTAAAGATGTCAAAGCAGATTTCGGACAAATCGATCTTCTTATCAATAATGCAGGGATGGAGTGGGTCTACTCATATGCAGCTTTAACAACCGACTTTATAGAAAAAATGATTCAGACCAATCTGATCTCACCGATGCTCCTTACCCGCATGGTTCTTCCGGATATGCTGGCCAGGGGCAGCGGTCATATTGTCACCATGTCTTCCATTGCAGGGAAAAGGGGGAATCCCTATGGAGGTATCTATTGTGCGACTAAAGCGGGACTGATCGAGTGGAGTAATGGGCTCAGGTTAGAGCTCTCCGGAAGCGGTGTCGGAGTCTCGGTGATTTGCCCCGGCTTTGTTGCCGAATCCGGCATGTTTGCCGTTTATAATAAAAAAGCGCCCAAGATTGCAGGAGAAACAACACCGGCAAAAGTTGCTAATGCCGTCATCAAGGCCATTAAAAAAGATATTGGTGAAACCCCTGTCATTCCCGGCCCGTCATGGATTCTACCGGTATTGGACGCCATCCATCCCTGCCTTGCCAACTGGCTGCTAAGGATTGGCGGTGTTTATGAGTTTTATCGAAAACAGGCGGAAGATAACGAAAAAAAAGTGGCAGAAAGCCAGGGTAATAAGGAGAAAGTAAATGGATAGTCAAGTTTATACTACAGTTGATATGGTGAAACACAATGCGCGAATATATCCGGATACTCAGTTTGTTAATTTTTATGATGAGATCGTAACTTACCGGGACCTGGATTTGCGGTCGGATACATTTGCAGCCTGGCTGCAGGATAATGGTGTTAAAAAAGGGGATATCGTCTCTTTCATGATGGGCAATTCTCCTTATTTTTTCTATACGCTTTTCGGTATCAATAAGGCTGGAGCCGCAGGTGGTCCTGTCAGCTGCTGGTGGCAGGCGCCTGAGGTGGAGTTTCTCATAAGTGATTCAAAACCGACAGTGCTTGTAGTGGACCCGGAATTTGCACCCATCGTTTCTGCAATAAAAGACAAACTCCATTCAGTGAAGAAAATCATTGTTAATTCATCGTCACCAATGGAGCTTGCCTTCCCCCCTGAATATTTGCCTGAAATCATCAACAACGGAGACAAAAAACCTGACATG
>JAFDJC010000411.1 GCA_019307665.1 Deltaproteobacteria bacterium
TACCAACAAAACCTCCGGGAGTTATGTTCTGTCCTGTAATTATTTCAGGTTGTTTGCTGCATCCGGATACAGCCGCCAGCAAAAGCACTGCTGATAAAAAAAGTAGTTTTAGCTTCATTATAAATCTCCTTAAATAATAATCAGGGGAAACTACCGTGAATCAAGGGAAAAAGGCTGTGTCTCCTTGTTTAATATCTGCAAAAACAGCCGACAGATAAAGTTTTTTTAAGGAACACCTAAAATTCAATATCCACACCGGGAAGTTCGGTTCCTGGTAAAGAATTTTCCATTTTATTTGGGTTATAAGGTTTTCTCTTATACCAGTCCAGCTCCTTATCAAGCTGCAGCATGTGCTCATAAGGCGATGAATGCGGATCATGACATCTCGAACATTTTTTAGTAACAAACTCCTGATGAATATTTACTGCTGCTAAAACTGATTCTGACATAGCCCGCTGAACAAAAATATGGCATTGAGAACAGGTTTCAATAGAGATCGTTTCCGCGTATTCCCGATGCGTGACACTATGACAAAAACCGCATGCCTGTTTCCTGGGTATATCTATTGTCTGTATAAAATCAGTATACACAGTATGAGGAACCTTCGATTTTTTTGACGTTTTTTTCTTAACACGTTTTTCTTTTTCTGCTGACTGCTGCAGATCTTTCGGTTTCACTGACGGACCAGCTGCATTTTCCTTTGCAGCATTTATTTCAAGTGGCGTTAAAATTGTTTCCTCAGAACCTTTCAAAAGCGGGTGACAGGAACGACACAGTTCTTGTTGAGGCTGTATGAGAAGCGTTTTGTTTGATGTAGCATGGGGGGCATGACACAGATAACAATTTCCGGAAATATTTTTTATATGAACAAACTCTTTCTCCACAATTTCACGATTATGGCAGCCTTCCTGAAAACAGATCGACATGGCTTTTGGCTTTTCCCGATTTTCAACGGTTGCAACATGGCACATCCTGCACTTTTTTTCCTTCCACGCTTTATGGTATGAAAGATGCTTTGTCCCGGTGACTGGCTGTCCTTGCCCTGCTATTTTCTGTTCACCGGACAATTGCTCTAAAGATTTATCCGCATGACAGCTTACACAGAGATCATAATTCTTATCAAGTCTCATAAAATATTTATCACCTGACCCGTACTTTGCCGCTTCGCGTTTAACTACGCCTTTTTCATGGGGGTTATGACACGTGGCACAAATAATTGTGTCATTGCTCAGAGGAAGCGCAACCCCCCTCTCTTCAAGCAGTACGGCAAGATTTTTTTTCATTGCGTCCTTTATCCGTACCATGTGATCAGCCCGGGCAGGATGTAATTTTTTTAGACGGGAATGACAGCCGAGGCAATAAAGAGAAAGGTCTCCTTTAAAAGTAACGGTTTCTATTGTATCCGTAAGTAACTGATCAGGAAGAGTCCGGTGACAGAAAAGACAGCGCTCCTCAATGATTTCACCCTGAGCATTAAGCTGGTTGTGAGGATTGTGCTGCTGATATTCCCTGCCGCTGTGACAGGAAAAACAGAAGTCTGTCATCTCAGCATAAGGACCGCCCCGGATAAACTCAGGGTTATCCATTTTCAGCATCATATCATCATACATTTGGGGAATCACGTTATGACAGGTAAGGCAGGTTGTCATATCATTTTTAAGCGGCCATCCTTCCGGAAGCTTTTCACGCATAGCTTCTCCCGCTGCTATACCCACCGAATGAGACTCTACTTTGGCCAGCCCTGCCCTGTGACACCGGTTGCACAACTCTACCGAATCACCCTTAAACCTTAAATCAGGATTTTTCCCCTTCGGTTCGGCTTCAAGATGACATTCCTGGCAATGTTCTCCCGTCCAGTGCGGATTTATAAACTCCGGTATTTCTTCCGGCTGCGGCTGAACTTTTTCAAAACGCTCGTCAGGATGGCACATCAGGCAAAGATCATAGTCCTTCATCCGGAGAAAATCTTTTTCCCCGGCGCCGCTCGCAACAGCTTTTCTATGTATCACATCTTTCTCATGGGGGTTATGGCACGTTCCGCAAAAGAGCGTTTCATTATCAAGAGGTTTATGGCAGTTAATACAATTCAAGGCAAGCTCATCCTTGAAGGAGACACCTCCAATATTTTCAACCATATCCAAATCAGGAAGAGACTGGTGACAAAAGAGACACTGGTTTTCAATAATTTTTCCATCCTTATCAAGCTGCTTATGCGGATCCGTATTCCTGTAATCATCTTGGAAATGACAG
>JAFDJC010000412.1 GCA_019307665.1 Deltaproteobacteria bacterium
CATTTTTATGATATTATTTCTTTGCCGTTCGTAATGATTTGGCATTATATGCTGTTGCTGCTGCCTGTGCTGCTGGTGATCGGCAACTTCAAAGAGGCTGCAGGCGGTGCTGTATTGCTTGTTATTGCAATGGCCGGCATGTACCTGTTCTGGTACAAAAAACTGCCGAAAGCAAATATGTATGACGATGCATGATCGTGTTTCACTAATAGCAATACTAACCCGTTAAACACATAGAAGGGAGAGTTAAATAAAATGGTGCGAATTTCATTTTTTCTGATTTTGTTTGGGGCGACTCTTACCCCGGTTATCGCAAGTGATGAAACTAAAACTTTACAAAACGCAAATGAGAGCCCATTGAGTATATCAGCAAAATCATTTGTCGGCGTATATTATTATCCCTGGTACCGTGGTGATGGTGGTAGTAGATGGTTTGAAAAAAATCGCTGGAGAAGGGCTATGCGTCTGCACCTTAAGAATCCGCAGAAACCTAAAAGCGGACTGTATAATTCTCGCGATCCAAAGGTTATCGCTGATCATATTGAACAAAGTATTCGAGGCGGGATTTCATTTTGGGCAGTTAGCTGGTGGGGACCCGGCGAAGACACAGATGAAACTTTCAGGGAGAATATTTTAAAGCATCCGGACTCATCAAAATTGAAATATGCTATTCTTTACGAAAGTACCAGTCGAATGAGAAGTTTTAAGAAGCCCAATTACAGCAAATGGGTCGGTGACCTGGAATATCTTAAGAAAAATTATTTTGACGATCCCCGCTATTTGAAGATCAATGGCAGACCGGTTATTTTCGTTTACTTATCAAGAGAATATTTCCGCAATAAGGGGCAGAATGCACTTAAGCAGATGCGTGAGAAATTTCCCGAGATATACCTTGTTGGTGACGATGTGTACTTTGGCGATGGCTCTGAAGAAGATTATAAATCCGAATGGGCCAAAAATTTCGATGCGGTAACCGCATATGATGTATATGGCCAATCCATCGGCAAATTCGGCTGCACCCAAAAAGCCATCAAATTCCTCGCGAAGAATTATCAGCAAGCCAAAAAAGCAGCCAATAGTGTTGGGACGGCCTTTATGCCTGCAATCGCCCCCGGTTATAATGACACAGCTGTGCGAAGGGGACACCCCGGCAGGGCCCGCTATTTTACAGATGTTGAAAATTCAAAAGAAGGTGATATTTTTCGCGAAATGATCCGTCAAGTTGCATTGCCCAATTTAGATCCATTATGCAATAACATAATAATGGTAACCAGTTTTAACGAATGGTATGAAGACAGTCAGATCGAGGCAACTGCCGGCACATCTCCAGCAAGCACCACCGACGATTCCAAGACTGGAAATTACTATACCGGGGGACAGAAATACAATGATTATGGTTATCTCTATCTTGATATTTTGAAAGAAGAAATCCCCAAAAGCAAATAGTGGGATATTATATCATTGAACAGTCCGACAAACCATGGAGGACAAAATGACCATAAAATGGATTAGTTGCATTGCAGAGGCGTTGAGGCTTTTTGCAAAGTAGTAAAATGTGGAATCTTTTTAAGGTTGAAACACTTGCATAGATCGCCGCTGTCAGCTAATATGGCAGCGATGGGCCGATAGTCTGTTTTGAAAAATATTTTCAGCACCAGACAGACGAATAGTTGAGGTTGAGTGAACTTTTTTGGACCGTCTTTAATTTTCAGGAGAAAGGTATGAATAGAAGAAATTTTTTGAAAAGTATCGGCGTCTTATCAATAGGCATAAGCGGTCGACTTTCAGCCGGGAGTGCATTCGCTCGGCTGAGTGGTGGAGCGACACAAAACAGTTCCAGGCCCAATATCGTGTTTATCCTTGCCGATGATTTCGGCTATAGCAGCTTGAACTCGTACGGAGCTGATAAAAACCTGCTACGTACCCCTCACATTGATCGAATCGCTGAAACGGGTATGCGTTTTACAGACGCATCTACGCCTGCTTCTATATGCTCGCCTACCCGGTATGGTTTTTTAACCGGACGGTATCCCTGGCGAACATCTCTGAAATCCGGGGTGGTAAGT
>JAFDJC010000413.1 GCA_019307665.1 Deltaproteobacteria bacterium
TTAGGTCACCTGTACTCAGGACAAGCCAGGAAAGGAATTTTCCTTTATATTTTTGGTCAAGGTTCTCTATTAGCTGCGTTTTTGCCGCTGATTTATTTTTACCCAACGGTACCGGTAATGTTGACTGTTGTGTCGGGAGGGATTGCGTTCCTATTGTACTGTATTTTCGATGCCGTAAAAGTATCAAAACAGAAAAGGTATAGATACACATTAAAGGGATATAATAAATGGTATGTTTATCTCGGATGTTTTATCTTGGCCTCTTTCCTCATAAGGCCAGTTGTTGGTACGTTGATAAAAAAATTCGTCGTTCAGGGTTACAAAATACCTGCCGCTTCTTTTAAGCCCACTTTACTGTTAGGCGATCATATTATCGCCAGAAAATTTTTTGCAGTGGAGGCGGGAGTGAACAGAGGTGATATAATACTTTTCGCACTACCGGGGGACCCCACAAAGGATTTCATAAAGCGTGTTGTGGCTTTAGGAGGCGAGACCATTGAAATAGTGGACAAGGAAGTTTTTATCGATGGCAATATGATTCAAGAACCCTATGTGATCTATACCGATCCTATAATAATTCCGAAAGGTCCGATGCCCAGAGACAATTTCGGCCCGGTGACCGTCCCGGATGATGCGGTGTTCGTGATGGGAGATAACAGAGATCACAGCTATGACAGCAGATTTTGGGGTTTTCTAAAAAAATCGGATGTGAAAGGTAAAGCCCTGAGTATTTATTGGTCATGGGATAGAGAAAACCTCAAGATACGTTGGGACAGAATCGGAAAAATAATACAATGAAAAAAACAGGAAGATAATGGGGCCTTCATTCTTAACAGAATTTACTGAAGAGTGAAGAATAAAGACCTTACCCCAATGCCGTTTTCAGTAAAGGAAGGCCCCACTTCATCCGGGAAGACGATGACCCGGTCTTTCTGCCCCTTTGCCATTCCGAACGACAATTTGATTTAACTTAAAATTAATATCCTTAATCCACATCCTGACGCATTCGATCCCTCTCAGCCCGCTGCCATAAGTGAACAAGCAATGCGAGCGCATTCCCCGTAACTTGCTGTGGAGAGGCTTCAATAAGAAATCTGGTGTCAAATCTTGCATAGTGAATAAGATAAAGTTATTCACTATGCAAGATTTGACACCAGATCCTTGTGACACCAGATCCTTGACACCAGATCCTATGCATTAGCCCGTCCGCCACTTATGCCTGGTTATACCTCACATTCAAAAATAATCCGCTTGACATATTACGCCGGGCGTAATACTATTCGCATATGATAAAATCATTTGCCTGTCGAGATACTGAAAAGCTGTTCAACGATCAGCGAGTCCGCCGCTTCCAATCTTTTGAACGGCAGGTGAGAAAAAGGCTTATGGTTCTTCATGCCGCTCCAAGTCTGGAAGCTTTAATGCTTAATCCAGGTAATAAATTTCATGCCCTTTCAGGGGATCGAAAAGGGCAATATGCTATCAGTATCAATAAGCGATGGCGCGTATGTTTTGAGTGGCATGATGGCAATGCATTTAATGTTGAAATTGTCGGTTACCATTGAGGTATTGATATGAGTACTAAAAAACTTCTTGATCCAATTACACCGGGTGAAATTTTGCGTGAAGATTTCATGGAACCCTTGGGTATTAGTATAAATCGGCTTTCACGTGACCTTTCTGTTCCTCCCAATAGGATAAGTGAAATTGTGAATGGAAAAAGGTCCATTACTACTGATACAGCCTTGAGGCTACAGCGGTATTTTGGGGTTGAAGCCCAGTTTTGGCTGAACTTACAAACTGAATATGATTTGCGAATGATAAAGCGTAAAATTTGGTCTGACATAGAACGACGAATTGTCCCTGTTAAGGTCACGGGAACAGGGATTGAGCATAGTGCCGGGGCATAACAAAAGCGGATGAACCAGAAGGGAATAAACTCAAGCCCTTTAGGTTTTAATTCTGAAGAAACGCTACAGTAAACCGCCCACTGGTTATCCGCACCGTTCGCGCCGCCTTAGGCATGAAAATCGCAATAAATTTCAATTTTCAGTGGCACGGTTTATATGGTAATGTGTATGTAAAATTGGAGGTGCACTGATGAAACGTACGAATATCGTACTTGATGATAAACTTGTAGAAGAATGCTTTAAAGCGACTGGTATAAAAGCACAGAGGGCTTTAATCGATTTGTACAGTATTAACTAAAAACTGAGGAGGACATTATGAAAAGCATTTTTGTATTATTAGTTGTTTTAGGTTTGACATTTTCAACTGCGGCAATAGCGATGGACGTCGGACAAAATAGTATAAGTGCAAGTGGCGCAAACGGGCCCGCTCCAAACTCA
>JAFDJC010000195.1 GCA_019307665.1 Deltaproteobacteria bacterium
GCCACCCCCATTACAACCTATTGAAAATATATGAATTTCAAAGAACCGTAATTGCCTTCTCTGTTTATATTTCCAAAAACTAATCGGAAAATATTTATGATAATCACTATAAGCTTCCAAAAATGAATCGGAACGTATTTTTGGCAAATACTCTAAAGGTAGGCTCTCAAAAAGATAGGAGCAAAGATATCTCAGTTATAAACAGGTGACTGTCTGAGCGAAGCGAGTTTCAGATATTTATAACTGAGATATCTTTGCCCCGGGGTAGTTGAGAAGTTACACTGAAAGCTATCTATAAAAGTGTTTCAAAAAAATCATTTCCCTTATCATCAACGATTATAAAGGCTGGAAAATTTTTCACTGTAATCATGAACACAGCCTCCATTCCGAGTTCGGGAAATTCAAGGGTCTCGACATTTGTAATGCAATCTTTCCCGAGCCTTGCAGCTGGCCCGCCAATGGAACCCAGATAAAAGCCGCCGTATGTTTTGCAGGATTCCGTCACGCCTTTTGAGCGATTTCCTTTTGCCAGCATGACCATGGAACCACCCTGCTTCTGAAAAACCGGCACGTACGTATCCATGCGACCTGCTGTTGTGGGACCAAATGAACCTGACGGATATCCTTCAGGTGTTTTGGCAGGACCTGCATAATAAATAATATGATCTTTGAAGTACCAGGGAAGGTCTTCGCCTTTTTCCAGACGCTCCATGATCTTTGCATGGGCAATATCCCTTGCAACAACTATTTTGCCGTTCAGGCTAAGGCGGGTTGCAATTGGAAAACGGCTCAGTGCTTCCCTGATTTCAGACATGGGTCTGTCAAGCTCTATTTGAACAGCAGCAGAATCAGTTTCAATGGTGTCAGGAAGAAATCTGGCAGGATCTCTGTCAAGCTGTTCCAGAAATATGCCATCTCCGGTTATTTTGGCTTTTATATTTCTGTCCGCGCTGCAACTCACTCCTATGCCGACAGGACATGATGCGCCATGCCTTGGAAGACGAACAATCCTTACGTCATGGCAAAAATATTTGCCGCCGAACTGCGCACCTATTCCAAGATTACGTGAAATATTCAGCAACTCCTTTTCAAGCTCTTTGTCCCTGAAAGCATGGCCCCGTTCATTTCCGGATGACGGAAGATTGTCGAGATAACCTGCTGAAGCAAGTTTTACGGTTTTTAAATTTGCTTCAGCTGACGTTCCTCCCACTGCAATTGCCAAATGATATGGCGGGCACGCTGCAGTGCCGAGTGTTTTCATTTTGTTGGTAAGATAATCAATCAACACGCCCTTATTTAAAAGCGCCCTTGTTTCCTGAAATAAATATGTTTTGTTTGCAGACCCACCACCTTTGGCCATAAAAAGAAAGCTGTATTTGTTCCCGCCAACTGCATACAGCTCAATCTGGGCAGGAAGATTGCAGCCTGTATTTTTTTCGCCGTACATGCTAAGCGGCGCCATTTGGGAGTATCGTAGATTGTTTTTTGTATATGCATTGAATATGCCTTTTGAAATAGCTTCCTCATCTGAAAAATCGGTAAATACATGCTGGCCTTTTTTACCCATAACGATGGCGGTCCCTGTATCCTGGCACATGGGGAAAACAAAGTCTGATGAAATAACCGCATTTTTAAGCATTTCAAGGGCAACGTATTGATCGTTTTCAGAGCTTTCAGGATCATTAAGAATTTCATTGAGGGACTTGAGGTGGGATGTCCTATAAAGATGGGCAACATCTCTGAAAGCTGCTTCAGCAAGAATTGTCAATCCTTCCCGAGAAATTTTGACAATCTCACTGCCTTCAAAAAATGCCCGTGAGACAAGGTCGCAGTCTAAAAGACGATATTCAGTCCTATCATCGCCCAGAGGAAACATTTCCTGAAATGAAAAATCGGTCACTTTAAGTTCTCCGGTGGTTCAGATGAGATATTCTTCTACGCCCGTTCTATTGTTTTTTAATCGAAAGGCCTATCATATGATGTCCTTTGAACCGTCCGGATTCCTCCTTTGTAATGTGCTTTACTTCAGTTTTAAAATGTTCCACAGGCTTAAGCAGCTCGTCATGATAATATTTCATTTTGACAACTTCACCGACCTTTAAATGTTCAAGCACTTTGGAATCATCTTTTACAAGGATACACATCCCTTTTGAAGACAAATCCCAAATTTTGAATTGATAGACCCTGCCAAGATCTTTTATCAGAAACTCCACACTGTAATACTGATCAATCTGTTTTCTTTGTTCAGATCTTTTTTCGCCCTTTTGATCGCCTGATGTTTCCTGTCCCATGATTTGCCCCTGATTCTGATTATAATGACATATATTTTGCTATATAGCTCACATTTCAGGGGAATTCAATCCCTGATCAGTTAAGAGAATTTGCCATCAGTTCGCCGACAAGTTTTGAAAACCTTGCCGGGTTTTCAATCTTGCCGCCTTCACCAATTATCGCCATATCGAACAGAAGATCCGCATAGTCATTAACAACCTCACTCTTTTTGTCTTTATCAAATAATTCCTTTAGTTTTACAACAACAGGATGGCTTGTATTCAGCTCAAGAACACGTTTGGCATCCGGCACCTTCTGACCTGTCGACTTTAAAATCTTTTCCATATATGCACTCATATCATATGTGTCGCCGGAAAGGCATGCAACCGAATCTTTTAACCGGGCAGATGGCTTAACTTCTTTTATTGTTTTATCAAGCCTTATTTTAATGTGTTCGAACAGGGCTGCATAGTCACCTTTTTCCGCTTTCTTGTCTCCTTCAAGGCCAAGATCACCTTTTTCCGCACTTTTTAAAGCTTTTCCATCATATTCGGTAAGTGACATGACAACCCACTCATCCACGGGATCAGTCAACAGAAGCACTTCGTATTCTTTTTCCTTTAGTGCTTCAAGATGCGGGCTGTTCATTATGGATGAAAGGTTTTCTCCTGTGATATAATAAATATCCTTCTGGTCAGGCTGCATATTGCCAACGTAATCTTTGAGAGATATGAGCTTGTCATCAGATTTGGTTGTTTTATAGCGGATGAGATCAGCAATTTTATCCTTATTTTCAAAATCTGTGTGAATACCGCTTTTCACGGCAGGACCGAATTCTTCATAAAACGCCTCATATTTTTCCTTTTCCATTCCTGAAAAAAGATCGAACAGCTTTTTAACAAGATTTTTCCTGATGTTTCTTACCAGCCTGTCCTGCTGGAGTATTTCTCGGCTGACGTTGAGATTCAGATCCGGTGCATCGACAACACCTTTTACAAAACCGAAATAGTCCGGAATCAACTCTTTGCAGTCATCCATGATAAAAACGCGTTTGCAATAAAGCTGAAGGCCGTGCTTCCGGTCCGGGCTAAACATATCAAACGGTGCTTTTGAAGGGATGTAAAGAAGGACATTGTATTCGGTAGTTCCTTCCATTTTCATGTGCAGCTTTTCAAGCGGGGAGTTCCAGTCATGGCTCAGATGCTTATAAAACTCATTGTATTCCTCTTCCGTAACATCTTTTTTTTGTTTAAGCCATATGGCTTTCATGGAGTTTAAGGTTTCCTCGCCTATAACCTTCCTTGTTGTATCTCCAACAGGCTTTCCATCCTTATCCAGCACCTGCTCTTTTTCAGGAATCGGCTCATCTTTTTCTACATCCATAGCAATTGGATAGCTGACAAAATCCGAATGCTGTTTTACAATTCTTCGAATCGTCAACTCATCAGTAAAATCATTCCCATCTTCTTCTTTTTCCTTAAGTTCAAGTATCACATCCGTACCGCGTGAGTCCTTTGTTGTTTCTTCGATTTCAAAAGAACCACCTCCTGTTGAGGCCCATTTAACAGCGGTTTCAGACCCTGCTGCTTTTGTAATTATCGTAACTTTATCGGCTGCAATAAATGAACTGTAAAACCCTACACCAAACTGACCAATCAATTCAGGTGTCAGAGTTCTCTCCTTTTTTGACTTTTCGAGGGCTTCAAGAAAAGCAGTTGTTCCGCTTTTTGCAATGGTGCCGATGTTATCAAGCACTTCATCATAATCCATCCCGATACCGTTATCTGATATAGTCAGGGATCTTTTATCGCTGTCGGTGATTATTTTTATCTTGAATTCCGAATCATCTCCCAGGACTTCAGGCTCTGTCTGGGACTTGAAGCGAAGCTTGTCTATTGCATCTGATGCATTAGAAATCAATTCGCGAAAGAATATTTCCTGGTTTGAATAAAGGGAATTGATGATAAGGTGTAAAAGCTGCTGCACTTCCGCTTTAAACTGTTTTGTCTCTTTTCTTGCTTCCATTTTTTTCTCCTGTACTCCATCATAGTTTTATTGGACAAGTTTAATAACCTATCAAACCGAATACAATAAAATTTGACCTTTAATGGAAATGTCAACCCTGGTAGTTTAAAAATATGAAAAATATTTTATCAGGCAGGTGTGTCAGGAAGGCTGTCCATGACTTTATGATTATTGATGAAACTATCAATCTGTAGGGCCTTTGAATATGAAAGGTCGTCAAACCGGGCTCCAAAACGCCTTTGCATAAAGGAATAGAAACGATCTTCTTTTGCCTTAGTTGTTTCTGAAGTAATTTCAAATGGAATTTTGCCAAGGCAACGACCATCACCGCTTACGAAAATATCGAGTTCAAACCGGTCCTGGGACATTTCATCCTTACCTACAAATTTAAATGCAAACCCGCCCCTACTTATATCGACAATATTGACCAGTCTTGAAGAATTGGGCCCCAACCTGAATACAGCAAACACATTGTCTTGAACCATGTATCGCTTATATTTTCTTCGTTGAATCTCTTTAATATCTGATATCGACATGACCGACTCTTTTAAACAAAATAATGAACCTGTTATTAAAAACAGCAATCGCAAGCGGCACTATTTTAGTAGCAGTTATTTCCGATTATCCAATCGAGCAGAACTGTAGAAAAAAACATGGAGTTTAGCACAGCTTCAGTATTGCTTAATAGTATCAGAAAATATATAAAATTGTCAAACAGCAATTAGACATATTACTCAACTTATTTTTTAAGGATAACAGACATGAAAAAATTAAAAAAAACACTGGCGATCATGGTTGCGGCAACAATAATGGCTACTTTTATCGGATGTAAAGAGGATACACCAGCTGAAAAAGCCGCTAAAGATGCTGATAAGGTTCTAGAAGAAACAAAAGAAATTTTTAAGTAAGGGTATTAACGATACAATGGGAAAAAAACTAAATCATATCGAACTAGAGGAAAAAGTTAAAAAGTTACAAAAGGAAGCTGCAGAACTTAAACAGGCGGAAAAAGCACTTCTGGAAAGTGAACAAAAGTACAGAAACCTGGTGGAAAACATCCCAGATGTTATATACTCAATAGACACGTCTTTAACAATTTCAGCAATCAACCTTCCGGCATCAGAATTTTATGGCTTCGGGGTCGATGAAGTTCTTGGTAATAATTTTTTACATTTTGTACATCCTGAGGATAAGGATCGAATAATGGCTTCTTTTGTTGAAGCCATTGAAACACACCGGGAATGGACCCGTGGTTTGCAGTTTCGTGTGGTTTCAAAAGATGGAATTCAATATTGGATTGAGCTTAATTCTCATATGCAGTTTGATGAGAACGGAAATTTTAAAAGAGAAGAAGGTGTGATTCGTGACATAAATGACCGTAAAAAAGCGGAAGAGGCTTTGAAAAAAGTTTATAGAGAACTAGAAGAAAGAATAGAAGAACGCACGAAAGAGTTAGTTCAAGTAAACAAACAGTTGAACCAGGAAATCAAAGAGCGGATGCAGACTGAAAAAGAGCTGAAAAATTCGGAAGAGCGCCTAAATATTATGTTTGAGTATGCTCCGGATGCCTATTTTTTAAATAGCCCGAGCCGAAAGATTATCGATGGAAATAAGGCTGCTGAAAGGTTAACCGGATATAAAAGGGAAGAATTAGTTGGAAAAGATTTCGTCGAAACCGGTTTGCTGTCTGAGGATCAAAGCTCAAAAGCACTTAGTCATTTTGAAAAAAGTGTCCAAGGGATATCAACAGGGCCTGTGGAGTATATATTATGCTGTAAAGATAGCACCAAGGTCTATGTGGAAATAAACACCTACCCGGTAAGAATAAAAGAGAAAGATATTTTTCTCGAACCTTGAAGAAGCCAATACTGCACTCAAGGTATTATTGAAAAGAAGAGATGGCGATCGTCTTGAAATTGAAGAAAAAATACTTGCCAATATTAATGAACTGATCTCACCACTCATTGATACGATGAAAGGGACCAAACTCGATGAGCGTCAGTCCACCTGGCTGGAAATACTGGAAGCAAATCTTAGGGATATTGTTTCTCCGTTTTCCCGCGGGCTAAGCTCAAAATACTGGAGGCTGACCCCCATGGAGTTCCAGGTTGCCAATTTTGTTAAAAACGGCAAAACAACTAAGGAAATCGCCAAGCTACTTCGTGTAGCCACAAGCACCATCAACACCTATCGTGATAACATTCGAAAGAAAATCGGAATAAAAAATAAAAAGATAAATCTCAAAACATACCTGTTGAACATGGATTAACATGGGGGGATTTTCCATATTTTTTCCATAATCATTCCATATTGCGCTTGCCGGTTTTTTTATGTACAGTAAACTAAGTTCATTTATAGTAAATCGGATTCGGGTAAAAGGCAGTGTTTCTGGATGTTTAGAAGTGAGTATTGAGAAGTGAACATTGAACTGATTAGAACGGGTTGCCGAAAATGCATCGCCATATGTTTGACAAGAAGTTTCTATTGCCGGATAAAAATGCCTCAACAGAAAGACGCATCGGGGTTGAAAGAAGAATTTTTTCATATTCCTGGCACATACCTGAAAGACGATTCGGTACTGATCAGAGAAAATACATCGATAGCGGTAAAGGCCATGATGAAAAAAGACGGTTAACGGAGCAGAGAGATCATTGATAAGAATGAATATATTAGACAAAAAAGATGACCCCGGAAATAAAATTAGGTTTAAAGAGGGGATGATGACTGAAGGCTTACAGACAGAAGATCGTCGAGAATGCGAGCGCTTTAAAGTTGCCAAAGGTATATATGCGACATTCGAGCCCCATTCTTCAAGGCGGGGCCAGATAATCGATATCAGCGAAAAAGGGCTTGCGTTTCAGTATTTGGCAGGTAAAAAAAACCATACTGCCAAGAATCTTATTGCAATTTTCGTTAGCGATAACGGCTTTCATCTAAAAGAGATTCCGTTTAAAGTCATATCCGATATCGAACTGAAAAAGCCAAACTTTTTCAGCGTAACACAGATGCGTAGATGTGGAGGGCAGTTTGGTGAACTCACTTCTGCCCAGGCTGCCAAATTAGATTTTTTTCTAAAGAATTACATTGTGTTACCTTAAATATAAATCTGTGTCTCCTATAAATATGCCTGGTTATAAATATATCCGGCCTGTTTATTCTTTAACAATACTTCTGTTGAATCGACAGTTGACATTTTGAGTCAATTCCTTTACAGTTTTTAGAATATCAGCCTTAATAAGCCACTGTTTAAAATCCATTATATATACAGAGGTATTGAATATCGAAGTCATTAAAGCTTCAAAAGAAATGCAAATAAAGTCTGAGAAGATACGGCAACAGGGACAAACTATCACGTTCGTCCCTACAATGGGATTTCTGCATGACGGACACCTGTCTCTTCTTCGTGAAGGTCGAAAGCTTAGTGACTATCTGGTTTTGAGTATTTTCATTAATCCGACACAATTCGGTCCCGGAGAAGATCTTGAAGCATATCCAAGAGACACTGAAAAAGATCTGGACCTTGCCGGCAAGGAAGGCGTAGATCTCGTTTTTATGCCCGATGCAGATAAGCTATATGGCAGAAGGTTTCAGACATATGTTCAACTTGAAAAACTGCCTCATCACCTTTGTGGTGTTTCCAGACCAATGCATTTCAGAGGCGTAGCTACAGTTGTTACAAAACTATTTAATATAATTAAGCCGCATATCGCAATTTTCGGGCAAAAGGATTTTCAGCAGCTTGCGGTTATACGGCAGACGGTTAGCGATCTAAATTTTGACATTGAAATAAAAGGAATACCAACGGTAAGGGAAAATGACGGATTAGCCATGAGCTCACGCAATGCGTACCTTACACCTGACCAAAGATCATCAGCGATTTGTCTTTACAAGTCTCTTGAAAAAGCAGCGACCCTGGTTAGAAAAGGAGAAAAGAATGCGTCGGTTATTATTGATAAAACCATTGATTTCATACGATCTTATCCGGAAACTCGGATTGATTACGTTTCAGTGTGTGATCCTGATACAATTGAAAGTGTTGATACGGTTGACATGCCTGTACTAATGGCTCTTGCGGTATTTATCGGAAAAACCCGCCTGATCGACAACATGATACTTGATTAAAATATAGAACCTTGTAATATCATAAAGAAAAACAATCAAAAGGAGACGACATGAGCATG
>JAFDJC010000414.1 GCA_019307665.1 Deltaproteobacteria bacterium
TTATTTATTATCATTGCACATATTCGCTTAACTCCATAAAAATACTTTTATAGGTTACTTACACATTTGTGATAAATGCAGCCTATTTATTACATTATTGTATATTTCTTTTCTCACTTCTTCAAGTTTCACACCCTAAAATTGTGGTAAAGCAGCCTGTTTTAAGGGGAGTGAATGGTATGTTTAAAGAAAATTACAACTGACCGCCTTCAAATGCTAAATCGCGTCTTTTCCTTTCTCACCCGTACGGATCCTTATGGTCTGTTCAATAGAAAGTACAAATATCTTTCCATCACCCAGTTTGCCCGTATTTGCGGCTTCTTGAATTGTTTTTACCACATTTTTGACCATCTCATCTGCGATGACGATTTCGATTTTAATTTTTGCTATAAAATCAACGACATATTCCGCGCCCCGGTATATCTCTTTATGGCCTTTTTGCCGCCCATATCCCTTTACTTCAGTAATGGTCATTCCCTGGATGCCGATTTCGTTTAATGCGTCCTTAACCTCATCCAGTTTAAACGGTTTAATAATTGCTTCGATTTTTTTCATGGTTTTCCCTCCCTGGTGAAACACCATTTTAAAAATAACTTCTACTATATTCGATAACTAATGCGTTTACTAATATTTTCTAAATTGCATTATTCAATTTCAAAAGCTCTTTCACCGTGAACCGTACTGTCCAAACCAATAATCTCATCCTCTCTTTCTACTCTTAATCCATCGGTAACAAACCCTGTAATCAGCACAACCATAATCGTACCGATTGCAGAAAATGCAATTGTCGCTGCAATAGAAATGATTTGCAACCCTATCTGCCCCGGATTTCCATAAAATAACCCTTTTGCCCCCTCAGTAATTAAAGGATTAGCAAAAATGCCTGTAGCCAGCGCACCCCATATTCCGCACATACCATGAACGCCAAATGCATCCAAAGAATCATCATATCCGACCTTGTTCTTCAATTTCGATACACTAATAAAACCTAATATGCCTGCAACAAGTCCGATAATTAATGCCGCCGGCATGTTTACAAATCCGGCAGCCGGTGTTATTCCCACCAAACCCGCGACAACCCCTGACGCGATTCCAAGGAGAGTTGGCTTTTTACTTACAACCCATTCCGAAAACATCCAGGCGAGAGCGCCCATGGCTGCTGAAGTATTGGTAACCAAAAATGCCGAGCCTGCTACACCATCTGCTGCAAGCTGACTACCTGCGTTAAAG
Organism: Deltaproteobacteria bacterium; assembly: GCA_019307665.1. GTDB lineage: Bacteria > Desulfobacterota > Desulfobacteria > Desulfobacterales > SURF-7 > JAFDJC01. The sequence continues at coordinate 1,231 of JAFDJC010000414.1, forward strand.
CCAAACCAGCCGAACCACAGCAACGCAGCGCCCAGGGCCGTGAGGGAAATACTGGACGGGAACATCGCCTCCTTTCCATACCCTACCCTTTTTCCAAGAAACAGAGATAGGACTAAACCCGCAACCCCCGCGTTAATATGCACGACGTTTCCGCCTGCGAAATCAAGCACACCCATTTCGCCCATCCAGCCGCCTCCCCATGCCCAATGTGCGACCGGACAATATATGAAAGTCACCCATAAGACCGCAAACAGCACCCATGACGAAAATTTCATCCTGTCAACAACGGAGCCAAGCACAAGGGCTACGGTAATGCCGGCAAATGTCATTTGAAAAAGCGCGAAAACATACGTTGGGATTGTTCCTGTCAAATTGTCAGGGCCAATACCATTAAAAAACAGATAATCAAGGCCACCAATGATGCCCGCCTTATCAGGACCAAACGCAAGTGTATATCCCCATATGACCCATACGATGCTGGCAATACAATATGATACAAATGTCATCGCATACGTATTCAGATGATTTTTATACCTCGACATACCACCGTAAAAAAGTGCAAGGCCAGCCGGCGTCATTATCATAACCAGCGCTGTCGCAACGATCATCCAGGCTGTATCCCCCGAATTCAATACATCTTCTCCTGCAAATGCTGAAAACAGCGGTATAATAGTAAATATTGTGGATAAGATTAAGCTTTTTGTTTTCATTTTTCAGGACTCCCCTTTCGCCATTTATTAAACATTTTTTGATGCAAGTTGGTTTGAATGCATACATTCTTCAGGGTCAGACATCTCGGTTTCTCTGTTAATCACTGTTACTTAGTGCTCCCTGACATAAAAAATATCAACGACCTGATCAACTTTTGTTGCGATTTTCGCCACCCAAATATCCAGCCGGTTTTTATATATGGCATTCGTCAACTTGAACAGAAGTCCCTTGTAATCGTAAGTAAAAACCTCAATAATCGAATAAAAACTAGAACTCTTGTTATCTATCTTTACGCGATGCGGTCGCTGTGCGGTGGGAGCCAAATCGGTTTGATAAGATACTATTTTCCCTTTCAATACTTGCGTAAGGTCGAGTTCTCCTGAGATTGCGGCTTTCAGGTTGTTTTCAGCCGTGGCCCAGACATCATCTTCAAAGATTTTGTCCGGGGGTGGTTTCACCTTGAAAATGTCCAGAGCAATATTGTTCTTCCAGGTAAAGACTTGGGCGTCAAGTATATCAAGATCATTAAGCGTAAGTACGCCGGCGATTTTTGAAAAAAGACCCGGGTGGTCCTTTCCGCACAGTGTGACTGTTCTTGTATCTTCTTTTTCACTTTTCTGAACATTCCACACAAATTCTTTTTGACCCAGTTTTTCATATAACGCTACATGCTTTATGATGTCTTCTTTATCTGAATATAATGTATATCTGGGAGACATATTCTCAATAACAAATTCTAGTTCCTTCTTGTTCTTCATGTTCCCTAAGATTTTTTTAATATTTGACTTTTTCTTTTCAATAATTTCTACAGCTTCTTTACTCGCAAGTTCTCCTTTTTCTAAAACACTCAGGACCTTTAAAAAAAGATCCCTTAATAACGATGATAACCATTCACTCCAGGCTTTGGGTCCAGTTGCCATAGCATCCGCTACACTAAGCAGATAAAGCATCTTTAACCTGTCAACGCTCTTTATTTTTTTTGCACAGAAAATAGCGGTTTCCTCATCTGATATATCTCTTCTGGTGGCAATTTTAGTTAATAACAAATGCTCCTTTACCAAAAATGCCACTGTATCAATATCTTCAGCAGCGTATCCGATTCGTTTTAAAACTTTTTGAACTGATCCGGCCCCTGAAATCGAATGGCTGTCGCCCGGCTCTCCTTTCCCTATATCGTGAAGGAGTGCCGCCCACATTAATAACTTCAATTGCGCTGACAACTCCTTGTAGATTTTTCTATACAATCGCTTCTTCTCATTAACTTTTGGATCACCAAAACTTTTTATAATTTGAACTGTTCTCAGAGAATGTTTATCAACCGGATACAGATGATACTGGTCAAACTGCACTCTATTTTCAATCTTTCTAAATTCAGGGATCAATCGCGTCAGCATACCGGTATTGAGCATTTCATTTAAAACATTAAAGGTCGGTGCCGGTGTTAAAAGAATATACTCAAATGCATTCATTATATGTTTCGACCGCAATAAGCCCGTATCAACCAGAGATGAAAATTCCTTAATAATTCTTCTGGATTCCGCACTAATGGGAATTCCTAATCTGGCGCTTTCC
>JAFDJC010000027.1 GCA_019307665.1 Deltaproteobacteria bacterium
GGGCAAGAAGAGGTCCATAGAAGTTACACCTCTTCCTCGCATCTTGTGCTTCGCACCCAGACAACAAGTTGTCTGGGCCACCCTATGGTAAGGTGAGTATGAATATCCTTAGTGGTATGCACTACCGCACTTAAACTTCAATGATCACCAAATCTTCTGACTTATCTATTGTCAGGGGACAGGTCTAATTTTTATTAAACTCCAAAATAGCCTTGACTAATTTGGAGTATGGGTTATTATAGCCATATGAGATATATCACACAATATATTCTTGAGGATTTGAGAAAAAAAATGGTTTTCATCGGCGGTCCACGTCAGGTAGGTAAAACCACGCTTGCGGAAGCTATTCTTTCAGATTCATTTCCTGCCGGGCGTTATCTGAATTGGGATTTTGATGAAGATCGCCAGGACATTCTAAAAAAAAAATGGAGTGAAGATAATTCGCTGCTTGTATTTGATGAATTGCATAAATTCCCGAGATGGAAGACATGGATTAAGGGTATTTATGATGTAACTCACACCAAGCATTCTTTCCTAATAACAGGTTCTGCACGTCTTGATGTTTATCGCAGGGGCGGAGATTCATTGGTGGGTCGATATCATTACTGGCGGTTGCACCCTTTTACATTGGATGAAATCCCAAAAGGTATTTCTCTAAAGGATGCTTTTCGTCGTCTTATGACTGTCGGAGGATTCCCTGAGCCGTTTCTTGATGGTGATGAGCGTTCTGCAAGGAGGTGGCGGCGGGAACGATTTGACAGGGTTCTAAGGGAAGATGTTCGTGATTTGGAATCAATACGCAATATTCAACTGCTGAGCATGTTTCTGGATATGTTGCGCCACCGAGTAGGCAGCAGTATAACCTTGTCAAATATTGCTACTGATCTCCAGATATCTCCAAAAACAGCTAAATCCTGGCTCGAGGTGTTAGAAAGAATGTATCTTATTTTCAGTGTCCGCCCCTACACCAGGTCTTTACCACGAGCTGTGCTGAAGCCTCCGAAAGTCTATTTCTTTGACAATGGTGATGTCATTGGAGATGAAGGAGCCCGGTTTGAAAATCTTGTTGCGACATCTTTGCTGAAGCGTATACATTTTCTTGAGGACAGGGATGGATATCGTTACGAGTTGAGATATATTCGTGACAAGGAGGGGCGTGAAGTTGATTTTGTTGTTATTAAGGAAGACGTATTGGAAGAGTTGATAGAAGTAAAATATTCTGATGAAAGTATATCCAAACCTCTTATATATTACTCAAAACGTCTTAATCCCAAAAGAGCAACTCAAATTGTTGCAAATTTAAAAAGAAATTTCGACAAGGGCGGCGTAAAGGTTGTTGATCCTATCTCCTATCTGCGGAAAAGTATATAATTTTCCCCGTTCCTTGCTTTGCATCACCTCGATTTTTATCAATAATTACCAAGAAATTGACACAGGGGTAATTTATGGATCGAAAACAGTTAACGTTGACGTATTAAGGCAATTTATTGTGATATAAATCACATATTACGTCTAAAAAATGTGATTTATATCACATTTTAGCCCTCAAATATCTTGACATATTCCCCTGCGTATGCCATCGTATCAACCATGAAAAGAGATATTTATCAGAAATTATCGGATTGGAAATCTTCTCGCAGACGGAAGCCGCTTTTATTGCAGGGCGCGCGGCAAACTGGAAAAACTTACATAATAAAAGCATTTGGTAACAATGAATATGAAAACGTTGTGTATTGTAACTTTGAGGAGGACCCTGGTCTTGACGCGTTTTTTCAACGCGACTTGAATCCGGAACGTATTCTAACGGACCTTTCCATTTATTATAACCATGAAATAAGGCCGGATGCCGACCTATTGGTTTTTGATGAAATACAGACTTCGAATCGCGCCCTGAATGCCCTGAAATATTTTGAAGAAAAAAGAAACGATGTCCACATCATGGCGGCAGGCTCACTTCTTGGGGTAAAGCTGTCTGCTCCCGGATCTTTTCCGGTAGGTAAGGTAAATTTTCTCTACCTTTTTCCCATGACATTCATGGAATTCCTTGATGGCATGGGAGAGTCCAGATACAGGCAGTTGCTTGAAAATGTGAACGAACCGATTCCATTGTCAGAAAGCTTTCATGCCTATCTCATTGACCTTCTTCGGAAATATTATTTTATCGGCGGTATGCCGGAAGCCGTAAAACACTTTGTGGAAACCGGTAACGGAGCAGAGACAAGACAGATTCAGGAAGAGATCATTAAATCCTATATCATGGATTTTGCAAAACATGCCCCGGTATTCGATATGCCAAAATTGACTAGGATTTGGGATTCCATCCCCAGGCACTTGGCAAAAGAAAACAAAAAATTTATTTTCAGTGCCGTAAAAAAAGGCGCTCGCGCTCGGGAATATGAGAATGCATTGACTTGGTTAGAAGACGCCGGCCTCATCCACCGGGCAACAGCGTTGGAGGCTGTAAAACATCCTTTAAAGCACTATGCAGACAGCGGATGCTTCAAAGTCTATGCAATGGATGTCGGTCTGCTGGGGGCCATGTCAAGGTCACCGGTTGAACTGTTGGCGCATGGGGATAGACTTTTCAATGAGTATGAGGGCGCATTTGTCGAAAATTATGTTGCGCAGCAATTAATGTCACATTCACAGCCGTCACTTTATTACTGGCGAAGTAAAGGGGGTAAGGCGGAACTTGATTTTCTGTGTGAATTTGGCGGTCGGATCTATCCTCTTGAAGTTAAAGCCGGCATTAATCCCCGGAGTAAAAGCCTACGTTCATACGATTTGCAGTTTGCACCGCCTACTCTCGTTAGAACTACGTTGCTAAATTTTAAAAAAGATGGAAAAATTTTAAACCTGCCGCTCTACGCTCTATCTACGTTGTCTAAATTTATCACGTAAAATAGAATTCCGTTAAAAGACTCAATCTGTCATGAAATATTCGGAGGCGGCGACTGCATTCATATCGATTGTTAAAAGTTTGCGATTCCTCATCAGCATCCTGCCGGCAACCATAACATCGCGTACATCTGAACCTCGGGCGGAATAGACAAGATGTGAAAAAGGGTTGTACATGGGAATCATATGGGGTTTTTTAATATCAACAATAATCATATCAGCCTGTTTCCCTGGTTCAAGGGACCCTGTCAAATGATCAATGCCTATGGCTCCGGCACCATCAATGGTTGCCATTTTCAAAACTGTTTTTGCATCGAGAATTGTGGGATCGAGATATTTGACTTTCTGGAGCTTTGCTGCACAATCAATCTCAGACAACATATCAAGGTCATTATTGCTGGCACAGCTGTCGGTTCCAATTCCGACAGTTATACCGGCATTTAATTGTTCCTGAACAGGTGCGATTCCTGATCCAAGTTTCATATTGCTTTCCGGACAGTGAGAAATTTTTGCTTTGCGGGTAGACACAATTTTTATATCCATTGCATCCATCCATACCCCGTGGACGATCAATGTATTTTCGTCAAGCACGCCGATCCTGTCAAGATACTGGAGAGGTGTTACGCCATGGTTGGAAAGCATGGTTTCTTTTTCTCCAGCGGTTTCAGCAGCATGGATTTGAAAAAGGAGTTGGTTTTGATCTGCCGCTGCCTTTGCTTTTTTCAACGTATTTTCGGAACATGTATAGGCTGAGTGGCAGAAGATGGACGGAATGATCAGATCGGTCCTTCCCATCCATTTTTCCGTAAACGCAAGAGCATGCGCAACGTTTTGATCAGGGTTATCGATACCCGGTGCCGGATAGTCGATAACACCATGCCCCAAAACAGCACGCATGCCTGTTTGACGAACAGCTTCAGCGACGCTGTCTTCATAAAAATAACCGTCACAGCACGTTGTTGTTCCTGAAAGGAGCATTTCCGCACAGGAAAGTAATGTGGCCATGTATACGGATTCAGGATTGATATGAGTCGCCTCTCTAGGAAAAATATGGTTGTTCAACCATTCCATGAGAGGAAGGTCGTCGGCAAGACCTCTAAACAGGGACATGGGTAAGTGCGTATGCGTGTTGATGAGGCCCGGCATGACAATGCCCCCTTCGGCATCTATTATGTCTGATGCATCAGGTTTCGCCTCTGAGCCGGTTTTACCGATCATTACGATTTCATTATGTTGAACAGCAATCCAACCGTTTTTGATCACATTGTCTTCAGAATCGCACGTCACCAATAGGCCGTTATCGATCCGTATGTCGATCCTGTCCTGTGGCATCAATATCCTCCACTATTCTTTGAATAATAGTGTCGACCTTTAGGGCGGATTTTTCAGCGATTTCAAGCACTTCTTCCAAGGTTACGGGAACAGGATTTTCAGGGTCGTTGATATTGGTTATGATTGAAAAACCGATTATTTTCATTCCGGCGTGAACACCTGCGATCGCCTCACAAACTGTCGAAAAGCCGACTGCATCTGCCTTGATGATGCGTAAAAACCTGGTTTCAGCCGGTGTTTCGAGTGATGGCCCGCGCAGACCGACATAGACACCTTTTTTTATTGGTATTTTTTCCTGTTCTCCTGCTTTTTCCGCAAGTGTTGAAAGTTTTTTATCATATACCCGGGTCATATCCGGAAAACGAATTCCCCAATCATTTTCATTGGGGCCGGCAAGAGGGTTGACGCCGGTTAAATTAATATGATCGGAGATCACCATGATATCACCAGGGCTGAATTCATGGTTAAGGCCGCCTGCGGCGTTCGAAATTACCAGGGTTTTCACGCCAAGTTCCTGAAGCACCCTTACGGGGAATACGACTTCGGTCGGGGAGAATCCTTCATATAGATGGAAACGTCCCTTCATGACGATTACCGGTCTGCCTGATATCTTTCCTGATGTTAAAATTCCGGGATGGCCCTCAACTGTTGACACCGGGAAATGAGGGATATCTCCATACCCGATGGAGAATTCAGGCAATATCGAGGAAGCAGCATTTTGAAGACCTGTCCCGGTCAATATCCCGACGGCAGGCGTTGTTTTTATGCGGTCCCTTAAAAAGCTGACAGCTTCAAGAATTTGTTTTCTATGTTCCGCCATAGCGCTTTTTTGGTAATGCTACTTTTTGATATTTGTTCTTCTTATCTTAGATTAATTTTCTTTTCAATTTCAGCCATCGTTATAACAGGCAGTTTAAATTTACCCTTTTCTGAAGCAACATCCAAAATTTTCTGTGGAGCACTTCTATATAACAGGCGGGCGTTTACCATTAAACTCTTCCAGCTGCCTGCCGGCAGCTGAATCATTTCACGTAAAGATTCCAGAGGCGGTATCCTTTTGTCGTGAAGAATTTCACGCGCCTTTGCAATATTATGTGTTGGATTTCCTTTTCCATCTCCGAATACAGTATTAAAAATTATTGTTCCTTCAGGTATATAGTTGTCCTTGTCAAGTTTTCCTGATGAATAGATTACTTTGTTCCGTTCATTCCTGACTGTAATTTCCAGCCACATTTGGCGAATATCGGTTACTCCGGTCGGCAGATAGTGGCCTGCCCCTGTATTTTTTACTATAAATGTTAACTGACCTTTTTTTATTTGTTTATGATCTATTGAAACTGAAGCTGTATTTTTCAATCTTTCTTCGGCCATTTTTTGCTTTGTTTTATCGTTCGGTATAGAACTGTTTGCCCCTACAAAGTAATGTGTGAAGATGTGTTTTCTAGTAGGGCCGTCATCTGATGCCTGTCCTCTGTTTTCAGGTCTAACCGTAGCTCCTGTTGCAGGAATATTAGGTTTTTGATACATGTGACATCCCTGACACGTCACTCTTTTTTGAGGATCAGCGGTGTTATACGGTCCCTTTTCCCATTCTTCATATGTTGTTTCTAATTTTGTCCCAAAAGCGACATGCCTTACATCATGGCATGTTCCACAAATCTTTGAACTGGTATGAAATTCTGAAAATTCAGTTTCATGAAAATCAGAAACAGAGTCGGCAAAAGGGCCTCTCTTGATACCCGGATCTTCTTCCCCATTCCCTGGATCAAGTGCCAGGTCATTGTTATACATTTTTTTAGCACCTGTTGCGATGTGGCAGTAATCGCATTGAATGCCATGCAATGCAAGTTCCGGAATTTTCTTTTTATCATCTGATACTTTTTCAGGATATCCGGTGATAACGCCGATAGGCACGTGGCACTTGACGCATGATTCAGCTTCCACGATTTCATCCGGGTCCGTTAATCCGGTGCGCAAAAATTTTGAAAGCAATAGATATATCGGATCCTTTTCTGCAATATGATGCATTGAATTTTCCCACTGACTGAAAATTTCACCGTGACAATCGCCACAGGTTTCCGGCGATATAAACTGAGATAGTCTATATTGCTCGGCTGCAAAACAGGATGACCCCGGTAACAACAGGGCCAAGGCGATTATTATGATTATGTTGAAAAGTTTGTTATATGTCATTTATTTCCTTTAATGTTCGGTGTTTAAATAAATCAGTTGCGGGTTTACTCGCTCCCGGGACCTGCAAGAGGCTTGAACGCTTTTTTACTTGCGCCGCATATGGGGCATTTCCAGTCATCCGGCAATTCATTAAACTGTGTTCCTTTTCCTATCTTTCCTTTTCTGTCTCCCTTGTCAGGGTTGTAAATATATCCGCAATTTGCAGTCCGGCACTGCCACATTTCTTCTGGTTTCGGCATTTTCTATTTTCCTTTCACATTGTTTTTAGGCGACTTCTTATAAATAGGCCTCTTATAAGTCATCCGGTACAACTTCAGGATGATCATTAATAAAACGATAAAGGGTTGCACGACCAACATCCAGGATCTTTGCTGCTTTTGCCTTATTGCCGCCGGTTCTAACCAAAGTTGTTTTAACAGAATTTGTGTCAAGCTTTTTAGAGGGGCCTCGTTTTAAACTAATATCTATGTTTTCGGTAAGTTCCATTGGCAGATCTTTTGGAGTGATCACGTTTCCTGTGCTTTTTATTACAGCAAACTGTATGACGTTCTCAAGTTCGCGCACGTTACCGGGCCATGAATAGTTCATTAAAACATTAACAGCATCCTTAGAGACATTTTTTTGATTTTTTTTGTTTGTTTTGATCATTTTATTAATAAAGTGCTCCACGAGAAGCGGGATATCACTCTTTCTGTCTTGTAAAGGCGGAAGCGTTACAGGAATTACTTTAATACGGTAGTACAGATCTTCCCGAAAATTTCCTTTTTGAACCTCTTTTTTCAGATCTTTGTTTGTTGCGCTTATGATACGCACATTGACTTTAATATTTTTTTCACTTCCAACCTTTTCAAGTACTCCTTCCTGAAGAAACCTGAGTAGTTTGACCTGGATATGTTTAGGAAGTTCGGCCACTTCGTCCAGAAATATCGTGCCGCCATCTGCAAGCTCAAAACGTCCTTTTTTGTCTCGAACCGCACCTGAAAATGATCCTTTCACATGGCCGAAAAGTTCGCTTTCAACAAGACCTTCAGGTAATGCACCGCAGTTTATAGGTACAAAAGGGTTATCCCTTCTTATGCTTTCATCATGAATGGCATTTGCAATAACCTCCTTGCCGGTTCCGGTTTTACCAAATATACTCACAGGCATGTCATAACCGGAAATGCTTTTAATCTGTTCAAAAACGTCAATCATTTTAGCGGACCGGCCGATGATACTTGAAAAACTATTCCTTTCAGCCAATGCATCTGATATTTTTTTAAACTCTGTACGGTCACGTAAACAGGCTATGACACCGTCCATTTTTCCATTCTCATCTTTCAGGGGTACTACCGTAATCTCGAGTTCTTTTCTATTACCATCCATTCCAGGATTTATGGTTGAATGGCACTTAACCTCAGAACCTGAATAATCTGATCCATCACAGAACGAACAGTGGTCACCGCAAATTCTTGGAATGAAAACATCATGGCAGTCTTTCCCGATAACATCGATTTCGGAAAGTCCGGTTAGTCTTTCAGCACCCTCACTGAAGAAAAATATTTTCCTTTTAAGATCATGTGCTATTAATCCTTGAGAAAGGTGGTTAAGTATATTTTCCGTATTTTTTTTCTGAGTGGCAAATGCTTCAAAATATCCCCTGTTGAAAAGATCTGACACAAGAGCTTTGATTTTATCTGCACATTCGCGAAATGCCTTTTTTGTTTCTTTTTTAGTATCGATATTTACCGCTGGATCGTCGAGATTCCAGTGGACGCGAGGGGGAGAACCGGCAAGGGGAGAACAGTTTTCCCTTGCTGATGAACAGAGTGTAATCACAAGGTCAAATCTGTATCTTTTTAGAGCAGATATTTTTTTCGGCTTCTGACTTGAAATATCTATGCCATGATCATTCATGACAGAGATTGCCATTTTATGTGTTTCAGATGCCGGCTGGGTGCCTGCGCTTAATACTAAAACACCGTCAGGCGCTATATTTTTTGCAAATCCCTCTGCCATCTGGCTTCTTGCAGAGTTTTCCGTACAAATAAAAAGCAGCGATTTTTTTTTCATCCTTATCTGTTCCAAAATGAGGCGGTTAGTAACTTCTTAATAACCCCGAGCCAAGGATATCTCATTAATTATTGATATTGTACAAAAAAATTATTAACATAGGGAATAGACCATGGAAAAAGAAAGATTTCAAGAGAAAAAGTATCAGGATTTCAATAGAACAGTAGCGGGTTAGGAGATGAAAAAATCAGTTTGAAGTGCGGTTACAACAAATCAATACTTATTAACATGCATGATTTGTCTGGAGAATTCTTCGGGGTTTGTTGCAGGGAGTTTGCAGAATCCTTTTTCGCAAATATATGCTGTTGTTTTTCCATCAATAGCGAGTTTATGTTTCACTGAAGGTATGATGCCTGAAACAATTTTACTGTTTTCACCCTGAGTAACGATTGAAAGAGTACTGTTTGGAAGAAACTGTTTTCCGAACTCAGACAAAAATTGTTCAGCCATATTTTTTTCATTTTCCGGTTTTACGATAATAATTTCCTTTGGAGTATCCAGGTAAAAATCGACAGCAAGGAGCATGGAAGAAAGAGCCGATGGATTGGATGATAATATTTTGATAAAAGACTTAAATATTTTTTCAGATCGTTTGAAATAATTATTATTTGTTGTAAATTCTCCAAGTCTTAACAGATTTAAGGCAGCAACAGAATTACCGGAGGGTAGGGCTCCATCCCAACCCGGCTTTTCACGTGCTATCATCACCTCATGATCATTGCTTGTCATGAAAAAACCACCATTTTTTTCATCTTCGTAGTGTTTTGAGAGGACTTTGTCTAATTCAACAGCTTTTTCAAGCCAGTAAATTTCATTAGTCGCCTCATAGAGGTCGAGCAGTGCTGTTATAAAAAAAACATAATCATCAAGATAGGCATTATGTTTTGCTGTGTCATCCTTATAGCTTCTATATAACCTGCCGTCTTTATAAAGATTTGCCAGAATAAATCGAGCCGCCTTAACAGCGTGTTTTGTGTATGAAGGGTTCCCAAAGATCAGACCTGCTCTTGCAAAGGCGGAAATCATAAGGCCATTCCACGAGGTGATAATTTTTTCATCACGCAGGGGACGTGAACGCAGGCTGCGGGCATCATAAAGAATGTTTTTTGATTTATTGATAATTTTTCTTAATTCATCAGGCTCTGTTTTAAGTGAACCAGCTGAAGTCAATATGGATTCAGGGGCGTTAAGGATATGACGCCCTTCAAATAAAGGCGTGAGGTTGATGGCATAATATTTTTTGACTATTTCCGACCGCTCTTTTCCTAGCAGATTTTCGATTTCATCTAATGTCCATGTAAAGAAGACACCTTCTTCCATATGCCCTTCAGGCGAGGGGCTGTCTGCATCTGTCGCAGAATAGAAGGCACCTTCCACAGAGGTCATATCCCTTTCGATATAGTGAAGTATCTCTTGCACAATACGCCGGAACTCATAATTTCCGGTTGCCTGGTATCCTTCAAGATAGGTGGTCGCAAGGATGGCGTTGTCATAAAGCATTTTTTCAAAATGAGGTACCAGCCATTCCCTATCTGTTGAATAGCGATGAAAGCCGCCTCCCACATGATCGTACATCCCGCCCCCTGCCATTTTATCAAGGGTCAGCGATGCCATTTTGAGAGTTTCCTTGTCATTTGTGCGCCTGTGATAACGAAGAAGAAATCTGATGGGAAGACTGCTCGGGAATTTCGGTGCTCCTTCAATTCCGCCATATTTTGAATCAAATCGACTTTTGTAATAGGATGCCGCTCTATGGAGAATATCAGCATCCGGCAAATCGCTTCCCGACACTGGAGTCATCATTTTTTGGACTGCAGCAGTGAGATTCATGCTTGACTGTTCGACGGCATCCGGTTGTGTATTATACGACTCTGCAATTTTTTTTAAGAGAGTAAAAAAGCCTGTTCCTGCACCCCTGTCGCCATCCCTGGCTGGAAAATATGTGCCGCCGTAAAAAGGTTTGCGGTCAGGCGTCATCCAGACATTCAGCGGCCAGCCACCCTGGCCGATCAGCACCTGAACAGCACTCATATAAATCGCATCTACATCCGGCCGCTCTTCCCGGTCAACCTTGATGGAGATAAAATTTTTGTTCAGGTATTCGGCTATTTCCTCATCCTCAAAAGATTCTTCCTCCATAACGTGGCACCAGTGGCATGTGGAATAACCTATACTTACAAAGACAGGACGTTTGAGTCTTTGTGCTGTTTCAAAAGCTTCATCACTCCATGAATACCAATTAACAGGATTATGCGCATGCTGCAGCAGATATGGGCTGGATTCCAGGAAAAGGCGGTTAGTATACCTCGCCCGACCGTCTGTCAACAGATGCTTTGTTCTGGGTTTATAAGCATTTCCTCTTTTTTCTTTCATCTCTTTAATTTTATTTTCAAGTATGGCTGTCATTTTTTCTGCTCCCGGCAGACTTTCTGAAACAGAGGTTGAACCTGCAATCATTCCTATTAAAAAGGTAAAACAGAGAGCGGCCAACATAACAGAAGTCACCAAATATAAACCTTTCAACATGAAAAGTTTCTTTATCGTTTTTCTTTTTCCCATATTTTTCTCCCTTCATGGACGGGAGTTTTGTTTTGATATCTTTAGCAATTCAAAAACAATTCAAAAAACGTGCCAGGGAGTACCACATTGTGAGAGCGTGTTGATATTGCTCTTATTCACACCTGCGTTCGCGGGCGTCTCAATGCATCTAATACATCTTTGTCTCATACTTGAAACTTGAGACATAAAAAATATCAGATTTAGGGAAATATAAGTGGAATACCAGGCGGGCAGGCAGTTTTATAAAAATATAATTTTTTGGCATAATAATTGATTGTTTATAAAAAAAACGAGAATCGCGATCAAATTCAGACAAATTTAGACAAATGTTACAAACAGGGAGGAGTTGTTTAGGTGAAAAAATGTGATAGCAATATTCAGTCGACTCTAAAGATAACAAGTGAAATGATAGAACTTGCTATTAAAGGAGATGCTGAACGAGAGGATGTAGGATGTGGGGTCCTTTACGGGATTTTACTAGATTCTGCCCATCGCATAAAAAAAATTGCCGAACAGGAAAAAGATGCTCATATCGCAAAGGGCTGGTGGGGAAAAAAGTAAAAAGTCTTTTTTTGTTATCTTGAAAATAAAGTTTCAATATCTATACCATCTCTGGTTACAAATCTTGTCAGTGCAAAATCATATTTTACAGGGCCTTTTTGGGAAAATATTAGATTTTATCAAAACGCTTGGAGAACGCATAGGGATAGAAAGCCGTCGCAATCATTCCTGCAGCAAATCCATATATAAGTTCTTCAAGCGGAATTCCAAGTATAAATATATTGAGAAATTGATCAGTATGCCATGTCAGCTTGAAAACGCCGGGGACTAGTGCATTTAGACAAAGACACAAGGATGAATAAACTGTTGTAGAAAGTATGCCGCCTATCAGACTTGGTATCAGCAAATCCTTTCGGGCCATAAAAATAAAACAGCTTATTCCCAGCATTATACCAAATGAACCATATATCATTTCAATGTTTAGCAAAGCCACTAATACAATCAATAAAAATGCCGACCCGAGGACTGTCAGGCCCTTAAAAATAACAGATAGTAAGCTAAATTTATTGATCATGCAGTATCCAACGCCAAAGAAAAATGCATATGTGGTTGAAGTAAATGCTGAAAGGCCGATAACAAAAAGTAAATCCTCTATTCCAAATCCAATTTTGTCAGCAAGGTCAAACAGAAACACAGGCTCCCAATACGAGGGGTAAAAAAAGCGCTCGGTGAATGCAAAGGGAATGGAGCAAAGCGCCATAACATGTATCACTTCACGCAAATCTCTTCTAAGTATATAAATTAAAATACCTGGAATCAGAAAAAGGAGTGATAGTATGAAGAAATTGTAGGTCATAATTTAGCAGAACAATGATATAGCCATACCCCCCATGAAACTCAAAGTTATCAGCACCGCCAAAAAAATAAAAATGGTTAGCTTCAAGCTTCCAGGGTTGCTATTAATGAAAAAAAATTGAGAAACACTTGCCAGTACGGGAATCAAAAGGATCATATAAATTTGTATGTCTCCGGGCGGAAGCCAGCTTACAAAAGGAAAAACGACTATACTTATTATGTTTAACCCAATTATCGAATATTTTGTGACCTTAGATTCTAAAAGTACAGTCAATGTATGTTTCCCACATAGCCTGTCAGAAGGTTCGTCAGACAAGGAAGTGGCCATTGCAGATGCCAGTTGGGTTGGAAGGATTACAAATAGCAATGTCAGCGGGAAACCATTTAGTTCTCCAGACTGAGCATAATAGCCAAAAAGGGGTAGCAACAATCCTACGCCAAGCATCTGTAATATTTCACCGCCGCCCCGGTACGAAAGCTTGACAGGGGGGTAGTTATACATCCAAAGAAGTCCAAGGGCTATGATAACTATTGGAAGTGCAAGCATACGCTGATAAACTAAAGTTAGTATAATCCCACAGAGAACACACAAGCCGGCCATGTTTAAGGAAGCTTTTTTGAGCTGCTCAGGCACGAGATCTCCATCAACCAGCACGCGTGATCCTCCCGAAAAAATTGTGAAGGTAGTATTTTTACAGTCTGTTTCAATATCAGCAAAATCATTTGAAAAAACAATATAAAGCTGGTCAAAAAGTCCAAAGAGAATCATAACAACCAGTATTGTCCAATTCAATTTATGGCCTTGAAATACATAATAGGCTTGACCAAATAAAATCGGAAGAAAAATATAACTCTGAGACTGAAGACGCGACGCCTTTAGCCAGGCCATAATTGATTTCATTAAACCCCCATAATAATTAGGAAAAAGTTGTACCAAATCGGTTAAAAATAAAAACACCTGTTCCGAAATATAAGAATGAAAGAAGAATAAGAGCTCCTATTTCATACACCACATCGGAATATGATACTCCCAGTGTCAATAGTTTTTCAAGACCTGTTCCCATATGGGTAGTAGGCAGAAAATCAAAAAGATTGATGGAATAACTGCCTATTTCCAACAGGTTTACTTCAGGTCGGGGGAAAATAATGCCGGAAAACAGGATTAGCATGAACATTGCCACACTGGAAATAAGAAATGCCCGGGTTTGACTCCGTGAGATGCTGGCCACTATCATACCTATGCCAACACTTGCAAAACAGGCAATACCGGAAATAATAAATGCAAGAGCCATTGACCCGGCACTTCGGAAACCCAATATCCAAGCTGTCATAAATGTCAGCAAAACAGAAACCAGACCCTGAATAATTTGTACGGCACTCATACCGGCAAGAAGATCCAGCGAATTTACCGGAGTCATTTTTAGCCTATCTAAAGTGCGGGCCTCTATCTCCCGTGCCACTGCCATTGAGGAGGAAAAAATTAGCATTATTACTGCAAAAACCAAAAGCCCTGGAACATATGCTTCAAATGGAGTGCGTGCGGTAGAAAGGCCGAGTGGCTTTTCAACTAATATTATTGAAGGAGAAAATTGCGATTTTTTAGTATCGTATTCTTCCAAGATCTGTTTGATGAGTGATTTAGTAACATAGTATAAGGGAAGGGTACTGTTTCCCGTTAATGAAACAGTTGCAGGAATAGAATGTTCGTTCTCAATAGCGTATGAGAATTTTGGTGGTATTATGACCCCTGCGATTGCCTTTCCATTTAAAAGCGCATGCTTGAATTTTGGCGGATCATCTACAATAGTAACATGAAAACTGTTACTACCATCTTCCAAGGTAAGTTTTGTCATACTATTAATTACTTCTTGACCATAATTGACCATTTTTGATCCAGATGAGATTGTGATGTCTTTATTACACACTATAATATTACAAGTAATAAGCTGTTCGCTGAAAAACATCCAATAAAGAATCACAAAAAAGGGCGCAGTCAATAACGAGAGTGCTAATCCTAAACGATCCCGAAGCTGCTGGCGCACGCATTTTTTAAAAATTAAAACAGCCCTCATGCATTTAATCTCCGGCCGGTGAGTTCCACGAATAAATCTTCAAGAGAACGTTCGCGGATTCTGACTTCAAGTGGTCTAAAGGCTTGTTTGTTCAGTACTTGGTGTATCTGTCCAATTAATTCATCATTTTTATCGGTATTAATTATCAGAGTGTCGTGAAGACGAATCACATCTGTCGTTATTTTTGAGATCATTCCAACGGCCTTATTAATGAGTTGATCTGTTGCTTCCTGCAGAGAAATTTCAATAATACTTGAAGCTTTTCCTTTGGATTTTAATGCAGACGGAGTATCTATTTTCAATAGAGCTCCATGATCCATGATTGCCACACGATCAGCGATTCTCTCAGCTTCGTCAATGTTATGCGTTGATATTATAACAGCTTTGCCTTGTGTATATGCAAAAGAGCAAATCATTTTTCTCAGGTGAAATCGACTTTGAATATCAAGTCCGGCAAATGGCTCATCCAGAATTAGGATTTTTGGATCATGAACCATGGCCAAAGCAAGGTTAAGACACCGCTGCATACCTCCGGACAGTTTTTCTGCAAGTTCGTATTCCTTGCCGCTAAGGCATAAATTATCCAGTAGCGCCCCGATCATTTTTTTTCTCTTGACGGATGGCAATCCATACATTTCTGCCATGAAAACAAGCTGTTCGTGACATGTTAAATCCTGCCATATAGAAAGATGCTGCGGACAATATCCGATGTGCGTGCACTGAAATGAATGAAGTGTCTGATTACCCAAATCCATGATATTCACTGATCCTGAATCAGGCTTGAGCAAGCCGCATATCATTTTAATAAGGGTAGTCTTCCCAGCACCGTTTGGACCAAGCAGAAATAGAATCTCCTTAAAATTGGCAGAAAACGTCAATCGATTAACAGCTCTCAAATCTCCATACCGCCGTGATAAATTTTTAGTATACAAAGCTGTTGTCTGATTTGTATCTGGGCTAAGCAATAGGATCCCTTTGTTTTTTTAACAGTATCTGTTGGAATTAATTTAATTCGTTTGCTGGATTAACAATTGTGATATTTTAATGAGAATATTTGCAGTTGGTGATATTGTCAAATACAAAGAGTAAAGAATGTCAATAGCATTTTAAAATGTCCCTCTTCATGTTAGGCTTCCCGAGAAAGGCGGTCTTTCAGGTGTTGTAATGACCGATCAGATGAAATCTATTGATTTTAAATCACGAAGAGCCAAATTTATCGAAAAAGCTCCTGATGATGTACTAAGCAAAGTTCTTGCGATTCTTGATGCAATTCTTTATGAGGGATAATCGGTCATCATCCTGACCTTCCATTACGGCCAGCTCATTAAGAAGGCTTACTAAATATCATATTTTTCACGAAGTATTCCTGAAAGCTTTTGCACAATAGCAAAAGCTTTCTCAACTGTCTTTTCCTTGTCGGGATTAACAAGACAGCAGGTGGCCGGAGAGAGCATACTTTTTTGCAGCATGTGGGGAATATCGATACCTTTTTTTGCCAGAATTTGCCATACATTTTCCAGTTGCGCAGTTAATGAGTTTATATCCTCTTTTTCAATGTCTTCAAAACCTGTGTGGATTATTCCCCAGACAATAACACCGTCGTTATCAAGAAACCGTTTTATTGAGGGCGCATAGGATGAAAAAATTTCCGCGTTTGTGTAAATATCAAGAGACAGAATATCAAGATTCAACCCCAGTAAAAAATCCCAATCCGGGTTGCCGCAAAGATGTATGCCGCGCGGTTGATCAATCATTGAGAAAAACAGGTCAAGGTCGCCTTTTGCCTTAAGATCGTTATAACCTGCCATGGAAGAAAAAAGAAACTGAAGACCGGGCTCGTCTACAAACATAAACGCATTTTTATTAAGAACTTTCAGTCTGTCCAGTTGCGCATTAATTCTTTTAGCCATGAATTCGAACATAAAAGGACGTACAGTATCATCAAAAAGAATCGGGCGTTCATCCTGATCTAAAACATTAAAACCAAAACTGATCGGCCCTTCAAGCTGCCCCCTGATGGCCGGCCTCCCGGACAGGTCCATTTCAAGGAAACGATGATAAACCACCGAATACTCCCTGCTGACATCAAAATATGATGGATCATCAAAATGACCAAGG
>JAFDJC010000415.1 GCA_019307665.1 Deltaproteobacteria bacterium
CGGTTTGCGTGGAATGTACCTGGTTTTGATATTAGAGACTTTCTGTTCAGTTAAAAACAGCCCGGATATTTTTTCTCTGTACATCCACAGAGAAAGGGCTGAGACCATAATCAGCAAAATAGCAAGAGATGCCGTTAATCTTAGCCATTTTCTTGACAAGTCTCTTACTCGGGGGTCCGTTGTCATATCTCCGCGAACTTCTTCAATGGCCTTTGACACCATCCGTTCAGATATCGTGAGTTTCTCCCTGGCATAGGCAATAAGAAGTGATCGGTCGCAGACGGCATTGATTCTTCTCGGGTTTCCCAGGGAGTATTTGAAAACCTTTTTTAAGGCCCCCTTTGTGAATTGCGGGCCTCCTCTACTTCCCGCGACTATAAGACGGTGATCTATATATCCCTTAATATCCTTTGAATCCAGTGGTTTCAGATCATAGCGGACCGTTATCCGTTCATCCAGCTGTTTCAGGGCCGGTGAAATCAAAAGCCCTTTTAGTTCCGGTTGGCCCACGAGAATGATCTGAATGAGCTTCTCTTTTTCCGTCTCCAGATTGGAGAGCATCCGTATCTGTTCCAGAACGGAATGAGAAAGATGTTGGGCTTCATCTATCAGGAGTATAGCATTTCCGCCTGTGCTGAAATTTTCGAGCAGGAATTGATTGAGGGCGTCAATGTAATCCTTCTTACTTTCAGCGTTATCGACCATTTCAATGCCAAATTCCTGATTTATGGCCTTTAACAGTTCCCTGTCTGATAAATATGAGTTAAAAATAAGGGCGCTTTTAGTGGTAGGTTCCAGATGGCTGAGAAAAGCACGGCAGAGGGTTGTCTTGCCGGTACCGATGCCGCCTGTTATGGCAATAAATCCTTTTCTCTCATTAATTCCATAAAGCAGATGATCAAGCGCTTCTTTATGGTAGCGGCTCAGAAAGAGATACTTCGGATCAGGCGTTAAATTAAAAGGATTTTCTTTAAATCCAAAAAATGAGGTATACATGGGCTTATTTAAATCTGTAATTAAGTGTCTTGGGCCTGCCCCGTCTCGATATTTGCAGGGAGGCTTGAGATCCTGATCTCAGTTTCTCATACAATCCGAAAATATCTTCAGGACTGCTTAAGCTGTTGCCGTCTATCTGTTGAATGATGTCTCCGTTCCTCATCCCAAGTTTAGAAAAAATGGAACCTCTTTTGATGCGGCTTATTGCCAGCCCGTTTGCGTTGCCGTCTTTGAAGTGGGGCTGAATCCGCACCTGGGTCAGGAGTTGGTTGATGTCTCTAAGTGATGCCTGCATATCTTCGCGGTTGACTGTTATTGTGGATGCTTGTCCGCTTGTTCTTTGGGATGAACGCAGAGACTGACGTCTACCTCTTTGGCCTGCTAAAGGTTCATCTTGTGAAGAGGGCTCCTTCATCGTGAGCTTTTCATATTTATCCCCTACTTTTAAGACCACGTCTTTCCGCAAAATCTTATCAATTACAGCATTCTCAATACTGTCCCCTACCTTGTACAGATCCTGCTTGTTCTTTCCCGCTTCCTCTATTATAGCACGGGCGGCGCTTTGCTGGTCGCTTGAAACCGTACCCAGGAGGATCAGGTTCAATGAAGTAGGTTCAACACCTTTAAGGTCGTCATCTATTTTTTCTCCAGAGGCTTTTTCAACGGAACCCAATAGATTTCGTTCCGTTATTGTGCTGAAATTCCTCAGAGGGGTTTTCTTATGTTGTTCAATTTCATGAATTTGGTGTTTTACGGAAACACCGGAATTAACCTGTGTCATATGGGAACCGACTATTTTGTAGAAGAGTTCCACACCGGAAAAAATGATCACGGTTAAGACGATTAAATTAAATATTGTATAATAAGTTTTAGTCATTGTTCATTGTCAGAAGTATCGTGTTTACGGTGTACGGTATCATGGGAACGTTTTAAACCTGTCTCGTTCTACGAAAATTTAAATTCAGGCGCTTCAATGGTTCCTGTTATTTTAAAAGGCAGTTTCACGGGTCCCTGCATGAATGCCTTTTTATCGGAATCTTCTTTATTACGATTGAACA
>JAFDJC010000196.1 GCA_019307665.1 Deltaproteobacteria bacterium
AGCAGAAATCCCAACAATCTGGGCTTTCTTGGCGCAAGGTGATTTTTTCCCGATATAACCAATTGTAATTAAACAAATAATGGTGATTTCATTTTCAAAACAACAAAAAACAGTTTGAATACTGGTTGATTTTAAGTAGAGAACGGGAGTATCGGCAGAGACATTTTATTTAGATGACTTCTTGTCCTTCGGATACCGGCAACGAGTTGCCGGCACCACCCATCATCCATTTTTCGTTCTGCTACCCATGATTCAGAACGTTAGTATGGCCCGACCCCATGCCTAAGCAATCCAGCAACAATAACCTTGAAGTTATATCATCCCGGCAACCTCTTGAGTTTAATGAAAAAGGGAATATTATCCCAACAATGCCGTTCTGAATATAATACCTGCAATTTTTTTTTCATACACAACTTTTATTGCTTCATAGGTTTTTATTTATAATTCAGCTAGTTTTGCCAAATTATCATCCCCATCCGCAACCCTGGTTTCAGGCTTTCGCTTGTTCTGAAATACAGCGCATTGTTTCTTATATATAAATATATCACTTAGTTATAGTGCATCATGCCGAATGGCATTCCCCTTGCTCATAGAAGTAACCAACAACGGAAATAACAGCATCAACAAAAGGGGAATACATCGTGGCAACTTTAAAATTCAACGAAAAACTACCGACCATCCAACAGATCACAGAACTTTTGATCAATGAGGCAATTAAACGTTCTAACGGTAACCAGAAAAATACCGCCAGGGTTCTCGGAATCTCAAGTAGTGCGCTTGGCAGCTTTTTAAAACAACATTCTGAAGCGGTTAAATATCTGATGATCGCTTTCACGGTTTTATTTATAAGCATTGGTTCAAATGTCAGCGCTGATTCCGGTTATGCCCAAGGAAAAGTCGTTGTTAGCTTCAAGGTCAATACTTCTCAGTATGAGATCACCGAATTGATTGAAATGTATAATCTTGAAATCAGTGACAATCTGCCGCAAATCAACTATTATGTTTTCCAAATTCCATCTGATTATACGGTCACTGAAATGGTATCCATTTTAAAAAATCATGATATTGTAGAAAAGTGTGAGCCCAATTATTACACTAATAATCAGGATGTTCCAAGTGACAGTCTTTTCAACAGACAATGGAGCCTTGACAATCCCGACCATATAAATTCAGACCTTCATATCCTCGAAGCATGGGAAATCGAATCAGGCAGCCCTGATATAATCGTAGCTGTCATCGATATGGGCTTTGATATGAACCACGAGGATCTTCAGGAAAATATCTGGAACAACCCAGGGGAAATAGCGAGCAATGGAATAGATGATGATGGAAACGGATATGTGGATGATATAGTTGGATGGGATTTTGTCAATCAGTCAAATGGTCTTAACGATGATGACTGTGACTGGCGAGATGAGGATAATGACCCCACATCACTGAAATCATCTCATGGAAATCGTGTGCTGGGTATTATCGGAGCCACTACTGATAATGGAATAGGTCTTGCCGGTATTGCTGCAAATTGTAAAACAATGTTAATAAGAGCAGGATTTTATAATACTGAAGGATATCAAGTGCTCAGCACATCCGCCATTATTAAAGGAATCATCTATGCTGTTGAAAACGGTGCACGTGTCATAAACATCAGTTCCGGAAGCCACAGATATAGCGAAAGCTATAAATCTGCCCTGGAATATGCAACAAGCAACGGGGTTTTAGTTGTTTGCAGCGCAGGCAATGAAGGCTCCACTTCTGCTTGTTATCCGGCCGCTTACGACATTCCAGGGTTAATCTCAGTCGGCGCGTCCACTACCCGTGACGCAAAATGCAGTTTTTCAAATTATGGCAACTGGGTCGATGTATCAGCTCCGGGACAATACATTATGACAACCCTTTTAAATGACAGTTATGGTGCAACACAGGGAACATCATTTTCAACACCGATGGTTGCAGGAATTGCAGCTCTGCTCTTCTCAAAATATCCTGACTGGACACGTTAATGCTTACAGGGCTCTTTCCAGTATTCATGAGGCAGATGACACTTCAGACAGAGAGCAGACCGATACCGCTGTTGAGACGACCAATACAGGAGCAACAAATGGGAGCAACTCAGAAAGCGGAGGAGGATGCTTTATCGCCTCAACCGGCAACAACTCTTCAACAGTAATTCAGTTGACGGTTATGATGATCATAGGAATTTTCGCAACACTGGTTGCAGCAAAGAAAAAACGGCATCGAAAACACGGAATCAAACTAAACCGTTTTATTGGAAAAAACCTACAGATACTAATGGAGCTTGAATCCGAATATAGACGTTTTCAAGATGCCAAGCTTAATAAACAGGATACAGAAGGGAAACAGGGACTGGACTTTTTCAGTTGTGGGGGGCTCCAACAATATAGGTCTGAACAATATCAAACAGATCGCTTATTTTAAAAGGCTTTGCCAAAAATGCATCTGCTCCCATTTTTTTTGCTGATTTTTCATTAGATACATCACCTGACATAAGAATACATATTTTATCAGGGTAACTATCTTTAATCCTAGATAGAAGCTCAATACCATCCATTTCCGGCATGTTTACATCAGAGACAACGATATCTATTCCGTCTGAACTACTTATATAGTTCCACGCTTCAAGTCCATTCTCAAACGAAAGGACATTACGGTTCACGCAGTACATAAGTGCAGTGGCAATAAGGTCTCTCAGCGAACTGTCATCATCAACAACTACGATTTTAACGTTAGGGATTATAGAGGTCACCTCGCATTAATTATCATATGGAATTTATGTCGTTAAATGCCTTTTCCAATTCAACGTTTAATTGCTATCTTATAAAATCTTTTTGGTCAAGACAAGATTTTGTTTTTTAAATAAATTTAAAGCATTTCCCTCACGATTTGCATTCATGTTCCATTAAGATATGAACCGGCAGGATAACTTCCGAGTATACGAAGAAAACGGCACACTTTTGAAAGATCCTTCTTCAGCTCATCATAGCGGTAATCGGACAGATCGCATTCGAGATCTGCGAAAAAAACATACTGCCATTTTTTTGACCGTAATGGCCTTGACTCCAGTTTCTTCATGTTGATCCCTTTTTGGGCGAGAAGACTCAGCACACCCACAAGGGCACCGGACTTATCCGGCAGTGTAAAAAGAATGGACGTTTTATCCTGATTCCCACCTTCAGGCAATTTCGAGCCGATAATAATAAATCGCGTCCAGTTATCCGGCATATCCTCGATCCCACGTGACAGGACATTCAGCCTAAACATTTCGCCAAGCCGTTCATGTCCTATTGCACAGGCATTAAGTTCATCGACTACCCTATTCGCAGCAGCCGCAGTACTCTCTGCAGGCACTACCCTAGCATCAGGCAAATGAATACGCAACCAGCCCGCACATTGTTCAAGCGCCTGGGGATGAGAGTAGACTATCTCTGCAGGGGACAGATCGTTTGCCGAACTCAGCAATGAATGGCTGATTTTGCAGAAAAGTTCTGCCTGAATGTAAATATCGTGCATAAGAAACATATCCAGGATCTGTCCTACGCTTCCCTGCAAAGAGTTTTCCAAAGGAATAATGCCAAGCTCAGCCTCCCTTGTCGATACAGCTTGAAACACCTCCGCAATATCCCTGCAAGCGACAAAATCAGTACTGTGGCCCAGATACTCAATTCCCGCGAAATATGAAAATGTGCCCTCCGGACCAAGATATACAACCTTCTGAGGCTGCTGAAGCCTTCTTGAGGATGAAAGAATCTCTCTATAAATCGAATGCAGATGCTTATCCGGAAGAATACCGGGATTGGCTTCTTTCAAACGTTCAAAAACCTCTTTTTCCCTAAAGGGTTTAAATACGGTTTCTCTAAATTTTGACTTCAGATCTCCGACTTCCAGGCATCGACCTGCTCTTTTATTTAAGAGGTCAAGCAGTTTCTCATCTATCTTGTCTATCTCATTCCGTATCTGTTTCAGCCTTTTCATGGCCGACTGTTCCGAACAAATGTCTTTGTCTTTTTTGCCCATTTGTGGATCAAACCTAATCATTAACTGTTAATCTCCATTTAATACGGCCATTGCCTGGTCAACATTTTTATTTTCATGAACAACACCATGAAGCGCTTTGACAAGCCTGCTCGGGTCATGGGCCTGAAAAATGTTCCTCCCCACTGAAAGCCCGGCACCTCCCGCCTGGATGGAGTCATAGACCATCTGGACGATATCTTTTTGATCATTCATTTTAGGACCACCGGCAATTACAACAGGAATAGAACATGCATCAACCACTTTTCTGAATGATGACACATCGCCCGTATAATTAACCTTTACAACATCGGCTCCAAGTTCCTCTCCAAGCCGGGCGCAGTGTTTGATAATTTCAGGATCAAAACCGTCCTTAACCTTGGGACCGCGTGCATATATCATGGCAAGAAGCGGCATCCCCCAGTCATCCGCCCTGCTCGAAATATAGCCGAGTTCGCTCAGCATATCTTTCTCGGTTTCATCTCCAAGATTTACATGAACTGAAACCGCATCTGCGCCGAGGCGAATTGCATCCTCAACTTCTCCTACTAGTGTCTTGGCATTTGGAAACGGAGAAAGATCCGTGCTGCCCGAAAGGTGTATTATCAACCCGATATCACGACCATGGCCTCTATGTGAACGACGTGGAATACCCTTATGCATCAAAACCGCATTCGCCCCTCCATCGGCAACTTTGTCTACCGTAACTCTGAGATCAACAATGCCAAAAATAGGACCGACGCTGACGCCATGATCCAGGGGTACAATGATCGTTTTTCCTGTGTTTCTGTTAAAAATTCTTTCCAGTCTGACACTTTTTCCGAGGTACATAGCTTTCCCTCCGTTATCCGGCAAAGTTAAAAAGATCCAATCTGTAAAAATATGTTGTATGTATTTCCAGAAATGCGTACGCCTTGTCAAGAATAATAGCGTTTAACACGCTAAACAGCAGGACATTCCCCAAAATAGGGATTAAATTTTAGCAATCGTAGCAGGGTCGGGAGCGGAGATAGAAAAAGATGATAACATTAATTTGACGGGGATTTTTACCGCTCTATGACACATCGCGTCATTTTCCTTGACTTTGAGATCTGCTGCTCTATTTTTAAGGTAATTATAATGGTTCATCAGTCTTTAAATTTAGGTTTTCAGGTGCTAATATTTTTCCGGGTGGAAGTGCCTCTCAATCATTTCTATCAAAATATGAAGGACTTTGATATGCAGTTCCTGAATACGGTCTGCGAATTGCCCCCCAGGGGTGCAGATGCACACATCCGATAAGCTTTCCAGTTCAGAACCGGCTTTACCTGTAAAAGCGATGACGTTAATTCCATTTAAAGCTGCGGTCTTTGCTGCGTTCAAAACTGTTGGACTGGTGCCGCTGGTACTGATCGCCACAAGGCTGTCACCTCGGACGCCATGGCTCTCAATGTAACGCGAAAATACAAAATCATAGCCAAAATCGTTGGCAACGCAGGTTAAATGGCTTGGGTCACTAATGGCAAGTGCCGGATATCCGTTCCGGTTTTTTCGAAAACGACCGGTGAGCTCTTCTGCAAAATGCATGGCATCACACATTGACCCGCCATTTCCGCAGGAAAAAACACGGTGTCCGGTCTTAAATGTTTCAATCAAGATTTTGGCCGCCGACGCGATCTTAACTAACGTTTCTTCATTTGAGAGCAGATTATCAAGAGCGTTTTGAGCCTCTTTGAGGCTGGCTTTAATGTTCTCAATCATTTTGGTGTTGCCTTCCTCTGGAATTATATACTGTTTTACGCCATCAGAACGAAAAGCCTTAACAGCATTTCAAACAAATTTCAACAATACTTCATATACCGGCTATCCTTTGTTTTGAATCTTATATTTTTACTTGATTTTTGAATACTAAACAGATAGAAAATATAGCTTTATAAACAAACGCTTGGCTGAGTGAGATAACAAATATAATAATAGAGAGGAGTTTAGATGAACGAAATGGCGGGAAAAATAAGAAATGTCGCCCTTGCTGCACATGGCGGTGCCGGCAAAACATCTCTGGCTGAAGCGCTACTTTATAATGCCGGAGTTACCACAAGGCTTGGAAAAGTTGAAGACGGCAACACGGTAATGGACTTTGAACCCGAAGAGTTAAAAAGAAACTCCAGTATCAGTACAGCCTTTCATCAGTATGAATGGAAAAATCATACCATAAGCCTTATCGACACACCCGGTGACCAGAACTTTTTTTCAGATACTTTAAGCTGTATGCAGGCGGCTGACAGCAATATTATTGTAATAGACGCCATAGGCGGAGTAAAGGTCCAGGCTGAACTGGCCTGGGAATTTGCAGAAAGTTTCAATACTCCCTGCATGATATTTGTTAATAAGCTTGATCGGGAACGGGCTGATTTTACCCGGGCATTTGATGATGCTGTCAAAAGTTTTGGTAGCCCTAAGCCGATTATTCTACAGCTCCCGATAGGCAAAGAGGATAATTTCAACGGCATTATCGACCTGATCAGCATGAAGGCCTATACTTATGGCGCAGATGGAAAAGCTTCTCCATGTGAAATTCCGGCGGATTTACAGGATGACGCCCAATCTGAAAGAGACGCGCTTATAGAAAATATTGCCGAGGCTGATGACGAGCTTATTGAAAAATATCTTGAAGGCGAAGCATTGACCGATGATGAATTGCGGACAACGCTGAAGAAAGGGACCATAGCTAGACTTTTTGTGCCGGTACTCTGCGGATCCGCAACCAAAAACATCGGTATTGATCTTGTCTCTGATTTTATTGTCAACTGCATGCCCTCCCCTCTCGAACATGCACTATGGATTGCTACAGATCCTTCAGGGGAAAATGAATCTGAAATTAAAAACAGCGCCGACGATCCTTTTTCAGCCTTTGTTTTTAAAACAGTAGCTGATCCATATGCAGGGCGTCTTTCCATATTCAGGATTGTTGCAGGAAGCATTGGAAGTGATGGGACCTTCTTTAATGTCAATAAGGATAAAAAAGAAAGGTTTAATCAGCTCCTGACCGTTGCCGGCAAGAAACAGAATCCTGCGACACAGGGAATTCCGGGTTCAATTGTTGCGGTTGCAAAACTTAAAGATACCGTAACCGGCGACACGCTGGCTGCTGACGGCAATAAAATTCAATTCAAATGCGTTAAACCCCTCCCTCACCTCATCTCTTTTTCTGTGCGAGCCAAATTACAGGGAGATGAAGATAAAGTATTCAGCTCTCTGGTCAAGCTTCAGGAAGAGGACCCCGCATTGAAACTTGAACGCAACTCGGAAACAAAAGAAATCCTTGTGTCCGGGATCGGACAGGTTCATATAGAAGCAACACTTGAAAAACTCAAGCGAAAATTTAATGTTGAAGTACTACTGGACACCCCCAAAATTCCTTACAGGGAAACGATTAAAAAGAAGGTGCGGGTTCAGGGCAAGCATAAAAAACAGACCGGCGGACATGGGCAGTTTGGTGACTGCTGGATACAAATGGAACCTACGCCAAGAGGTCAAGGTTTTGAGTTTGTCGATGCCATCGTTGGCGGTGCAATTCCTAAAACCTATATTCCCGCAGTAGAAAAGGGTGTTCGTGAAGCCGCCGTCAAAGGCTCCCTCGCGGGCTTTCCTTGTGTGGATTTCAAGGTAACGCTTGATGACGGGTCATTCCATGCAGTAGACTCTTCAGAAATGGCTTTCAAACTTGCGGGGTCTCTTGCATACAGAAAAGCCACAGTCGAAGCAAAGCCTGTTCTTCTTGAGCCGATAATGAAAATTAAGGTTAAGACACCCGATGACTTCATGGGCGATATAATGGGCGACCTGAACAGCAGACGCGGCAGAGTACTTGGTATGGATAATGAAGGGAAGAACCAGGTTATTAACGCAGAAGTTGTTATTAACGCAGAAGTTCCAATGGCTGAAATCCTGAAATACGCTCCTGACCTGAACTCTATGACAGGCGGTCGTGGTATGTTTACTATGGAATTTTCACGTTATGATGAAGTGCCGGTTCAATTGGCGGAAAAAATTATTGAAGAAGTAAACAGCCGGAAAGAATAACGTCATTTTATGGGTTGGGTCTGCACTTCATACAAGGTGCGAACCCCATGTAAAACGCATCATAAACTGTTTTAAAAGCGACTCTGTTTTTCTGTGCGGTTTTTTTGCCGAATTGGCATGAAGGCAAATGAAACCGCATTGATTTTTGGTTGCCGACAAACGCCCCTTTTTTGTTTTCAAGTTTTTTCCAAATGTTTTTCCTTTGTGCTATAGCCCCTCTCTGAGCCTTGAGAAGGCGTGAGGAATAATGCAGGTTGGGTTTTATCGACAGACAGTATGCGAGTCCTGCCTGAACAATCTTTTCGTTGATAAATGAATTGTCCTTCAGGAAAACATATGCGAGCAGCCTTCCATATCTGTCATATTTTTCATGGTCGAATTCCAGTCGCACTTTTTTTAAATGCACCAATTTTTCATTATACTTTTTAGCATGTTGTCCGAAGCGTTCGCCTCTTTGTGTTTTATTCCCATTTTTGAAATGATCTGTCTCCGGTGCGTTGATGCCTATATATCTGATACGCCTGCCGTCAGACAAAACAATGGTGTCACCGTCATCCACCCATTTCACATGGTACAATTTCCCCTGTGAAAAAGACGAATCACACAGGCATAGCATATACAGCAACGCAAGAAAGAAGATACTAATGGATTTTTTCACGGTTGTTCCAGGCCACAGTGCCTTACGGCACTTTCATCTAGCATTGCGGACAGCCCCCCCTTATCAGAAGGTAAAAAGCCGATCGTTTTTTTCCATACCTCATCATCTTCCATGCAAAAATATATCAGCACGTCAGGTGCAAGTTCCCTGATAAATGATATTATTTTTTTGTAAAGTGCTATACGAAGCGGCTTGAAGTAACGCATTTTCCGGTCAAGGCCCTGGATAAATTCTCCATAAATAATTTTTGATTCAGGAAAACGTTTTCTAATAATCTGTTTGAGTTCAGGCATGAAGCGGAATGTACCGAGACTAATCCATACAATGTTCTCAGCAGAGACGTGAGTAAATATCTGTCTGATAATAGCCCTGTAATCGTTTTCACACCTATCATATATAACAAGAGGGTCGAAATGAAATGCAAGCGGGTATCCCCAGGATTCACACATGGCGGCGGCTTCAAGCCTTTTTTTAAGGCTTGATGTTTTCCTTTCTTCTGATTTTACAACACGATCTGTATTCAATGACCATGCAAGAATAGTTTTGCGGTTATGGTGCAGCTTCTCAAGTTTTTTAACGTTAATTGTTTTTGTTTTAAGCTCGAGAACCGCTTTCGTTTGCTGAGAAAATTTTAAAACAAGCGTCTTGGTCAGATCTGAGAACGGCTCCCATATTAAACTGTCGGTAAACTCTCCGGTCCCGATTCTACTAATGGTTCTGCTGATGGCATTTTCTGAAAAATGTGACTCAAGTTCTTCCATAAGGTCGTCGTGATTAACAAAATACTGAAGTATTGGAGGGTGAAAGTATGCCTGAAGAATGCAGTAAGAACAGTCCATTGTGCAAAATGTTCCAATATGCAGAATTTTATATCCACAGCATGTATAGAAGCTGGTACCCGGACACTTTTTAACGAACAAACCCTTGTTTCGAGTTAGATAAAGTGTCTGTTTTCCTTTTTCAACAGGGTCATCATGTTTTGCAATGTGATTGAAAATGGCAGCAGCATCGTCCACTATCCTGGCCGGCAGGTTCAGTCTGTTTCGGATGTAATCAACCCTGGGGGATGTTTTGACACTGCGGTCTATATAAAGACTTGAAATCACCAAAAAAGAATAAGCCTATTCTTTATCCAACATTTTACAAACTATATCTGCAGCCTTTTCCATACTCATCTTACTCATGTTCAGAATCAGATTATAGTGTTCCGGGTTGTCATATCCTTCGGTACCGAAACGGCGGAAAAGGGTTGCTCTGCGTTTATCCTGAGTGTCGACAGCATTTTTTGCCTGGGTCGGCAGAAGATCATAATTTTTCTCCATAAACTTACACCGATCTTCTTTATGAGCCACTAACAGTATATGGAAAACATTACTTCTTCCTTTTAAAATATACTGCCCTCCCCTGCCAATAATTATACAGTTCCCTTCGTCTGCGAGATGTTTTATAATTTCAAATAAGGTTTCAACATATACATTCTCATCTATATAACCGCTGGAATCACCCACTATACGATCAATATATGATTTTGAAATCATACTGGTCATTAGTTTAAGCAGGGTGCTACCCGCTTCTTTCTCAATCGATTCAACAAAGTTTGTTGAAACTTTAGCCTTATCAGCAATCATTTGAATAAGCTGATCATTAATACAGGTGTATCCAAGTTTTTTTGATAATAGTTCTCCCAATGTTTTTCCACCTGCACCAAACTGTCTTGATATCGTAAGGACTGCCATAAATAACTCCCTTCTAGTTACACTGTTATATATTGAAAAGAAGCTGGTTGGTCAAGCGCGAAATCATGTCGTTTTATTGTTTTAAGAGTATATGATTCATGATCGAATTTTTTGTCAACCCGTTAAGTATCTCACCTTGTTTTTTTAGTTCAATAAGATCCTTGAAGTTAAAATTTAATGAAAAGTACTCTCCTTCGAATGATTTCGGAGGTATCAGTTTGATATCTTTGCCCAGGCTCAAAGCCTTTAAACGGCTTTTAAATTTCTTTTCAGCTTTAATGATTTCCGGGAACCGCCGTGTTTTCAGATACTGTCTTACACTGTGACTTTTTTGAGTTCTATCAGTATCAGGATCATTAATAAGTTCTATAAAACACTTATCATTTAAAACGTCCATCACCTTGATTTCTTCGCGGCAGGCGATTTCCAGTGATGTTGTCAAAATTTCTCTTTGTTTGTTCAGTCCTGTTTTCAAATCTTTGAAAAGTCTCGTTAAAAAAATTGCGGCTTCAGCTTCGATAGAGTTGAGTTCTACGGCCATTGCAAGCGAAATAAAATCTTCAGCAACCGCACTTTGTACACTCTCCGGTAAATATGAAATACGCTTGATTTTGTTTATAAGCGATATATTGTCGGGTAAACCTAACAAAACTGATGTTTCAGCAAGTTTTATCTCATTATCGATACAGCCTGAGAGCAATATCAGGGCTCTTGATTCTTCCACAAGGTTCAAGGGCCGCTGCATTGAATTATCTGATATGGCGATCTTTATCGTTTCAAGGACACCAATATTTGATTCGATTATCCTTGCCTCAATTTCTTTTTTTTCTGCATGAAAACAGGCTGAGATTCTTCTGAACCCGCTGACGATCTTTAATTTTTCTTTGGTTTTCTTTAATACAGGTGGATTTAATATGCCATGATCTGTAATCGACGGCAGGATATCATCAATGCCGGCCCGGGTTGTTATTTTTAAGCTTGTATCATCTGTGTCAATATCTCTCAGGTCGATAGATGCAGACTTATATTTCATATTCTTTAACGGTAAGTAATTTTAAGGCCTCGGTATATTTCCTCCTGGTGTTTACTATGACCTCATCCGGCAACGAAGGACCTGGTGCTTTTTTATTCCAGTCAAGAGACAGCAGATAATCTCTGAGATACTGTTTATCGAAACTTTTTTGGGCGCCTCCCGGTTTATAAGAATCCTTTGGCCAGAAACGTGACGAGTCAGGAGTCAGGATTTCATCAATCAGAATGATTTTTCCGTCAGCAATACCAAATTCAAACTTTGTATCCGCAATAATAATCCCACGTTCGGCGGCAAGCGCTGCACCCTTTTGATATATCATCAGGCTGAGATCCCGCACTTTTTCAGCAGTACTCGTTCCAATCAACTTTTTTGCCTCATCAAAGTCGATATTGACATCATGTTCTCCAAGTTCGGCTTTTGTTGATGGTGTAAAAATAGGTTCCGGCAGTTTGTCCGACTCTTTCAGCCCGCTTGGCAAGCTGATGCCGCATATACTCTGTGACTCCTTATAAGAATTCCACCCTGAGCCTGAAACGTATCCTCTTACAATACATTCAACAGGGAGGGGTTCAGCCTTTTTAACCAGTACGCTACGATCTCTCAGTATATCTGCATATGGCTGACACGAAGTGGGGAATTCATCAACATCACTCGATATAATATGGTTATCCGTCACCGATCTCATTACATCAAACCAGAAAAGTGAAATCAGGTTAAGGACTTTTCCCTTACCTGGTATCGGGTTTGGCATCACAACATCGAATGCTGAAATACGATCAGTGGCAACCATTAAAAGGCTTTCGCCCACATCATAAACATCTCTTACCTTGCCTTTCTTAATCAGGTTTAAGCCGCTGAACTTTGTATCAACAATCGCTTGATTTGTTTTCAATGTTTCTTGATTATTCATATCCGTCTTTTTGTTCTCTGAATGCCACTATATATTTATTTAGAATTCTCATGCAGTCTTCATTTATTTCAAAAAATTCTATTCCTGATTCATATTTCCGGTTCTCACCTTCCCTGCTGTAAACAACCTTCCCTTCAATATCAATCATTTCATCTTCAAGGCCAATGGTGAGAGAAATATGACAATCCTGCGTAAAGGGAAGATGAGTTTCAAGGAGAATTCCACCCTGACTGACATTAAGCGTCCGCCCCATTCCTTGCAAAGTTTTTTCGCCGTTCTTGTCAAAACCCGTATAATTTAAAAGGTTGAGTGAATCTATTCTTTCATGCTTTCTTTGTTTGTCTTTTTTCATATTTACCGCCCTGCAACGGGGCTCTGTTAACTACGGTTAATAGGTTATTCTTCTGTATTACATATTACTGAAGTAATGGCTGATATCATGTTTGCGGTATTTTCCATAATATTTTTCATTGTTGTAGAAAGCTTATCGTATTCCTCCCGAACATCTTCAATTGAAAGCTTTTTATACTTAAAATCTTCTGATGCAAAAATAGAAGCAGAATGTGGTTCATGACCGATATTCATAAATGACGCGTCACCCAAAAAATCATTTTCTCTAATTTGAACCAGAAAAATATGGTCGCTGCCTACTTTCCGGACGACATTAGCACTCCCCTCTTCAACGATAAAAAAACCGTCTTTCTGTTCACCTTGATTGATGATTCGGGACTTGTCCCTAAGAAAATCCGTTGACTTCTTTTTTTTTATGTGTCTTTCAACAGCTCTGTTGGCACACTGGCTTAGCCGTTTATCAAGACTCTTGATAATTTTTTTGAAGTCATGGCTCAGTTTAGCATTTTCCATGGATAAAAGT
>JAFDJC010000416.1 GCA_019307665.1 Deltaproteobacteria bacterium
ATTACTCAAAAATTCGATTATCTGCTGACGTATTGTTAGCACGTATCTCCTGCTTTTCTGCCTAATTCTGGAAGTTGCTTAATTATACCGGATTTCCCATGAAGAACATCAAATGCCTTTTTCTATTTTGCACTATTAAAGCCTGCAATTCCGGACTTGAGATAAATTAATGTATAATTTATTAATATCGTATTATTTTTCCATTCTGTTTGATGTTCTTCATGAGAAATTCGGGTTAGGGTATTACATAAACACCTTTACCGACGCGCTTTATCTTACCTTGTTTACTTGCCCTGTAAACAATACCCCTGACCTTTTTGTCATCAAAACCTGTTTTGTCTTTTAATTTTGAAATGCCGACGCCCTTTTTGTGCCGTTTAATAATCTTGACAACCACATCCGTGGCTGACATGGGGGTTGTTTTGCGAACAGCAGGCTTTATTACAGACGCTTTTTTCTTTGACGCCATTCTGGCTACAGTTTTTCTTTTAAATTCCTCGGCTGCATAAGCTTTGTCAAGTTTGTCCACTTTGTCAATGAGGTTCTCGGTCTCTCCGGACAGTGTCTTTAAAGTATCCGATAAAAATGACAGCATGGTCTTGAGCTTTGTTTTTGTCGCCCCCATTCCTGCCTTTTTCCTAATCAAAACAGGTAGTAATCGCTCTTCCGTCGATTCATAGGTTGTAAAACGTTCTGAGCAGGTTAAACATTCACGGCGACGTCTGATGGAAAATCGTTCTCTCGTCAGCCTGGAATCGATCACTTTGTTATCAATACTCTCACAATATGGACATTCCATGAAAAAGTCCTTTCAAACCAGAATAAATTCGTCATGAAAAATGCGGGATCAACGGTGGCAGGGAGCACTCTGTTTGTTAACCACGCACCTCTTCTTTTAACATGCAGCAGGCTACTTTGTATTCAGGCGTACCATCATTTTTATAGCTTAGATTATCAGGCTGTATGATTTTGTTCATAACACATCCTTCAGGAATGTTGAGTTCGAAGAGATCATATTCGTTTATCTTCGGAGTGTTGAGCAGTATGTTATCTTTGAAAATCTTACTGTGTAAAGGAAAATCCTCACACAAAGGGCATCGATATACCCTGCCGTTTGGAAATATGAAATAATTTTCTGCAACCAGACCGGCGCATTCAAAAGGTTCGTCCAGGCTTAAATAAACTTTCGGATATATAACCGTTATACCCAGACGGGCTATTTTTTGAGCCACAACAGGAATTATTTTTAACCATTCGGACCGAGAAACCTGCAGCCCTTCACGACCTCTTTTGGCAGATTTTCCCCGTATGCCGATGACCTGTATGAAAAATCTGTTTATTCTAAGATCCTCAAGGAGGGTGGCCATCAAGTCGAGTTCAAGAATATTATCCGCACTCACAGTGTAGATGAGACTGGTGTGAAACCCTCTTGTGATCGCCTTCCGGATCCCTGCGATGCATTTATCATAACAACCCTTTCCCCGGATCATATCGTTTGTCTGCCGGGTGGCGCCATCTAAGCTGAAGCTAAAATAGTCCACATCGTCGGGAGTGACCTTTGAAAGGATATCATTAAACAGATATCCGTTTGTATCGATGGTAATGGAGTTGTAGCCGAGTACTTTTGCTTTTTTTACGGCAAGTGAAAGGGCCGGATGCATTGTTGGCTCTCCTCCCAGAAAAATGACGTTTGCCTCCTTGCTCTTTTTGGCAAACACCTCAAGCCATGCTTCTAAGGTTTCTGGAGGAAGCGGCTTTTCTCCGTGCTGCTCCGGGTTGATATAACAGTGCCGGCACTTGAGATTACAATTCGTCAGAATATGAAAGAAAATATTTGTGGCATCTTTAGAAAAGGCAACGGTTTTTTTCATCCGGCCTAGCGTCCTTTGAGTTCCTTTTTTAACTTGATCAGTTCGTCGTTTGTTAAACGCAACCTATAAGAAGCGAATTCTGCAAACATTCTGTATAATAATAATAAAAAATCTGCTCTTTCATCTTCAAAGCCTCGCTTGCCTGCAGCTGAAGTATCCACCGCAAGGCATAC
>JAFDJC010000417.1 GCA_019307665.1 Deltaproteobacteria bacterium
GAATACAATGCGTGCCCTTGAAGAAGGGTTGGATCATTTTGGAGGCTGCGCGGTTATTATCACTCATGATCGCTGGTTTCTCGATCGCATCGCCACCCATATTCTTGCTTTTGAAGGAAACAGTACTGTCATGTGGTTTGAAGGCAATTATTCAGATTATGCAGCGGAAAGAAAAAAAAGGCTTGGAAAGGCTGCTGAACAGCCCCATAGGATCAAATACAGACATTTGACAAGAGGATAAAAAGTCTGAGTGAAATGTGAAAAGGGATTTGTGTCAAAGCTGAATAGTGAATGAGAATTGTTTGCCTAAGGGCTCGGTTAAAAATAACTTGATAGAATTTGCGCCCAAATTTGCCATAGGTTTAATCGATCTGATTGAGCAAAACCGCAGGAATAGCGAGCTATTTCGAGGACTTTTGCGAATGAAAATCGGTTAAAGATATGGTAAAGTTGAGATGCAAAAATGCCAAGTTATTTTTGACCGAGTCCTAACTATGCGAAGCTATTGGTGCGGGTTTTTAATCTATTTTCAACCAACAAAAAAGGGGGGGGATAAAATGAAAAATAGGATAAAATTTGCATTTGTACTGGCCGTTATGTTTATAGCAAGTGGTTGCATAAAATATACTTACAACCTTGCAAATGTAACACCGGAATTGTATCCTGCAGGTAATTGCTCAGTCGCAGTGGCGTCCCAGGATAAGCGTAGCTATGTTATCTCCGGGAGGAATAAACCTCAGCTGGTTGGTGTCATTAGAGGCGCTTTTGGAAATCCATTATACATGACTACAAGCAGCGGACGTCCATTAGCCGATGAAATGGGTGGTGTCATTATCGGTGCACTGAAGAAAAAAGGATTTAAAACAATTTCCGTGGTAGTTGCAGCCACAGAACCTATAGAGCAAGTACGAAAAAAACTGGTTGCTACCGGAGCAGAAAAACTGATTTATTTCCAGATAAAGCAATGGAAAAGCGATACATATAGCAACGTTCGTCTTGAATATTTAATTAATCTTACTGTATTTGATACAAAAGGCAAACTGCTTGCAGAAAAGGAAAGTTCCGGTGACGAAAATCTTGGCTCCGGAGGTTTTAATATAGTCAGGGGGACCAGAAAAAAAGTGCCGGAAGCGTTCGAGAAAAAGCTGGAAGAACTATTCAATGCACCTGATATTATTAAAGCTTTGGAACGTTGATCGGTTAGTTGAAAGGGCTCAGGGATGTACAGTAGTTTATAAGTTGATAGGATATTTGAACTATGAGATCCGGTCTGTATGCCACGCCAATCAAATATATATACGCCTCCAGACAGAGTCCGGAGATACGAAGATTTTCGAGTTAGATGTTCCGATCACTCAGAAGGCGAAGCTTGACCAGTATGCGAAGCGAGGGCTGAGCATACCAGCGAACGTCGAATTCATCCCTATAGATTTCGACAAGGAATCACTTTCAGAAAAGCTTGAGAAAGCGGAATTTGGTAGAGGCGGGAGAAGCCTGTTTGTATTGGAAGGCTTATTGATGTACTTGCAGCCGGAATCGGTGGACGAGACTTTCAAAATCATCGAGGGATTTGTAGGAAAAGGCAGCGAAGTTGTCTTTGACTATGTTCGAGCGTCAGTTCTTCGTCAGGAAGGGTCGTATTATGGGGAAAGAGAGATTGTGAAGTCAGTATCGAAAGCTGGTGAGCAGTGGTATTTCGGAATTGAGGAAGGAGAGATAGAGGGATTTCTGAAAAAGTATGGTCTGAGAGTTAGTGAGCACAAGGATGCTCAGGAACTTGAGCAGATGTATTTTACAGATGTATCAGGGGAAATCGTGGGGCGAATTAACGGTACGCATTGTCTGGTGAGAGCGGTGAAACCGGCGACCTCGCAGGAGCACACAACTCAGACTTAAGTTCGATGGAGGTTTAGGGTGAAAATGAATCGAAGAAAATTCATCAAAGTTTCGGCCATAACTGCTGGTACGTTAGCCATTGGTGGAGGTGCAATCTATGTAATAACCAGGGACTCGGACATTCTCGATGATCACTTTAAAGGCACCGTGCCGTACATTGGTGGTGAAGAGAATATGTTTACCGAATGGTTGACCTATGGCGTCTACTACTTGGCTGTGCATCGAATACTCAAAGCGGAAGGACAGAGCGTCGAAGAAGTGGGCAAGGTTATCTTTGATACATTCCAGGCCATGGCGGATTATCCGAAGTGGTTGCTTCGTCTCGTTGGAAGCCTCAAATACAACAAACAGTACGTGAGTAAGCTGAAAAAGGCGGTAGCAAAAACTCAAGAACATCGCTATCCTGGCGACTGGGTAGCAATGTTTATCGAAGGCGATGGGAAAGAATTCGACTATGGTATAGACATCACGGAGTGCGGTATTTGCAAGTTCTATCGCGCGCAGGGTGCGGACGAATTAACACCGTATCTGTGCTTGAGCGATTGTGTTGTAAGCGAAGCCTTTGATAGGGGATTAGTGAGATACAAGACACTGGCTGAAGGCGCTGAAGTATGTGACTTTCGGTACAAGAAAGGGCGAAAGACTTTTGTAAACCCATTAAAAAATGAATGGCCACCCAAATTTTTCAACGGGAGAGCATAATATTCAAGGAGAGCTTTAGGTACATTAGTTTATAAGGTGACAGGACGCTTGAACTATGATATCCGGTTTGTATGCCACGCCAATCAAGACCAATCAAGAATAGATGCGCCGGGTGCACTTCATCATATTATTGCCAGAGGTATAGTACGCAAAAGGATATTTACAAAACCCAAACAGCGGTGGTGTATCCGGATCAGTGATAATCCTGGATAGTTTTATTCCGGTCTGCTTTTTCAAGCAATTGGAGTGCGGCGTTTAAAATCCTTATATGTAGTTTTTCATCAAAGGGGCTTCCCAGGGGCCGCCCCAAAAGTTGTGGTGTGAGCAATACCCTTGGCAGGGACATCATTCTCATCCGGGTTTCAAAAGCCTTAACCGCAATAATAATAGTGGCAATTTTGGCTTCTTCCAATGCCCTTGCAACATGTCCCACGGACACCAACAAATGAGTATGCGTTTGGCGTAAGTTCTGCAAACACCCCCTGGTCTTTTAAATTTACCATTCTTTGGTATGGGAAAGAAACATTAGGGTCTTTCAATGCGGCCCGGATATCATATCCACTATGACGAACCATCAGATCTTTTGGGTTTGAGTCAAATGGAATTTCAGATAGTTGAGGTTCCTCTTTTAAAAAATCAAACACACGACGCACTGCTTCTCCCTGGCTCATATTC
>JAFDJC010000028.1 GCA_019307665.1 Deltaproteobacteria bacterium
CACCAGGGAGACTTGCCGAGCTGATTCCGGACCCTTTTGATGACTGGGTAATTCTCGATGAAATTCAAAGAGTTCCGGAACTATTGAATGAAGTCCACAGGCTTATAGAGCAAAGGAGATTAAAGTTTGTGCTGACCGGATCAAGTGCCCGCAAACTTAGAGCAAAAGGAGTCAACCTGCTTGCCGGAAGAGCACTGACCAGACTTATGCACCCATTGACTGCCGCTGAACTCGAAAATGATTTTTCCCTGGACAAATCTCTCATGTTCGGACATTTGCCGCCGATTTATTCAGAAAAAGATCCATCTGATTATTTAGCCGGCTATGTCAGAACTTATCTCAGGGAAGAAGTTCAGCAGGAAGGATTGACCCGTAATCTGCAGGCGTTTAGCAGGTTTCTTGAAGCATCAAGTTTTTCTCAGGCCTCCACGTTGAATATTTCAGAGATCGCCAGGGACTGTAATGTTAATCGAAAGCTGGCCGAAGAATATTTTTATATCCTGGAAGATCTTTTGCTGGCCCACAGAATACCGGTTTTTACCAAACGAGCCAAGCGAAGAATGGCGATCCACCCAAAATTTTTTCTATTTGATGTAGGCGTATATCGAACAATCCGCCCCAAAGGGCCTCTGGACCGTCCCGAGGAAATTGAAGGTTCTGCCCTGGAAACCCTGTTGTTTCAAGAAATCCGTGCAAATAATGATTTACACAGGACAGGTTATAACCTTTATTACTGGAGAACCGGCAGTGGTCATGAAGTTGATTTTATACTTTATGGCGAAAAAGGACTGATAGGTATTGAAATTAAAAGGGCAGCCAAAATACGTAATCAGGAATTCAAAGGGCTTAAAGCTTTTTCAAGAGATTATCCCATGGCTGCTTTGTATATGTTTTATGGCGGCGACAAAAAACGATTAGTCGGAAATGTTGAACTTATCCCGATCAAACAAGCTATTGTCTCGTTACCGGATATTCTCAGACAAGGCGGTAAACAGTAACAACTCCTGGCCCGTCTGCACCTTAACAACGAATTTAAAAAGAGCAGACGTACCAGGCAATGTTCCTATTGCTTATACATTCAATGAAGAATAAAATACGAGTTAAAAAAATTCTAAATTTTCTAAATTCGACTTATCCCGATGTCGAAACTCAACTATCACATAAAACGCCTTTTCAGCTGCTTGTATCGACAATACTTTCAGCACAGTGTACCGACCGGCAGGTAAACTCCGTAACGCCCGGGCTTTTTAAAAAATATTCTTTGCCAACACAACTGGCCAGCGCGGAAATAAAAGAGATAGAACGCATTATTTATTCAACAGGTTTTTACAGGAACAAGGCAAAAAATCTGAAAAACTGCTGCCGTATGCTGGTTGAAAAATATAATGGGAACGTCCCCGAAACTCTTGCGGAACTTGTGGAGTTGCCGGGTGTGGGAAGGAAAACCGCAAATGTTGTTCTGGGCGCTTCGTTCAATATTCCGGCCATGGTGGTTGATACCCACGTGGCAAGGATTTCAAAGAGGCTTGATCTGACGAAACATACAGATCCAGTAAAAATTGAATCCGACCTTGAACAAATTATTCCAAAAGAAGAATGGAACAATTTTTCTCTCCGGCTGATCTATTTCGGGAGAGCAATATGTACAGCGAGAAAACCAGATTGTCCGGGTTGTCCTCTTAATGGGTTATGTCGGCAGGTAAAGCCTAAGTTAAAGACTTGATATTTTAAGCTTTTTAATCGTCATATAATTGAGGAATTTATCTATGAAAATTAAACAATTTAGGTATGTAGAGGATAATCTGGCTTATCTCATATATGATGAGAAACACGGCGTAGCAGTTGATCCAGGAGCCGTAAACGACATCCTGGCTTTTCTGAAAAAATCGGATATTAAACTGGAATATGTGATCAACACTCATACACATCCTGACCATACTTCAGGTAATGCCGCGATTATTAAAAAGACAGGTGCTGAATATATTGATATGAATGCTCTGATTAAGAAAAACTTTCTGGAGCTGTCCGGCAACCGGATTGATGTGCATCATACACCAGGTCACTCAGAAGACTCGGTGATATTTCACTTTGACAATATACTGGTGGCAGGCGATACTCTTTTTACAGGAAAAGCAGGCAAATGCTTTACAGGTGACCTGAAACGCTTTTTGGCGTCTATCAAACTCATCATGTCCTTTCCCGATGATACCGTTATTTACAGTGGCCATGATTATGTTACGGAATATATGGAAACCGCACAAACAATTGAGCCTGACAACAGTGCCATTGAAGAATTTATGACTCAATACAATCCTGGACATGTTTATTCCACTCTTGCGGACGAATATAGAATGAACCCCACGCTCCGGTTTAATAACCACCAGCTGATTGAGGTATTAAAAGACAAAGGCCTTCCGGTTGCTACGGAATATGACCGGTGGCGGTCAGTGATGTCGATTGTATAGATACCAAATTCGAATGCTGGAATAGGCAATCAGGAGAATCACATATGTGCGGGATTTGCGGTATAGTTTCCAAGTCGCTTTCAAAAGAAAAAATCACATCACTCCTTTCAAAAATGGGCAGAGTACAGCGGCACCGCGGACCGGATGATAAAAAAGAGATTGTTTTTCCTTTGTCTGATGGAAATCTGGGGTTTGGATTTGTAAGGTTATCCATCCTTGATCTTGATACCGGCATGCAGCCGATTGTATGTCCTGAGGATGGTTCAGCCATT
Organism: Deltaproteobacteria bacterium; assembly: GCA_019307665.1. Taxonomy (GTDB): domain Bacteria; phylum Desulfobacterota; class Desulfobacteria; order Desulfobacterales; family SURF-7; genus JAFDJC01. The sequence goes on from JAFDJC010000028.1 coordinate 2,738, forward strand.
ATCTGCAACGGACAGATCTACAATTATCCGGAGCTTAAGCCCGAGGTGGTTGAAGAGACATTTACCTCCAAAGGGGACATCGAGGTGGCTCTGCACTTATTCCGCCGGAAAGGACTGGACTTTCTCCAACATTTAAATGGAATGTACGCTGGAGCAATATATTCACCAAAGGATGAAAGACTGATTCTCTTCCGGGATCGTTTTGGCATAAAACCGCTTTACTACACTCAAGTCGCGGAGACATTTCTATTTGCCTCAGAGATTAAACCTCTGCTATTTGCCATCGAGGCGATTACCGGCGTGCCGGCTGAACTTAATACCGACGGCCTGGAAACATATTTCACCTACCGCTATCTTCCTGGTGAAAAAACTTTATTTAAGGGTATTTATCGTCTGGCACCAGGGTCTTTTCTGGAATACAACCTTAGCGACGGCAGGTATTCTGTTAGCCGATATTGGCAGTACCGGCTGGATACTGTTAATTACGATCTGTCAATTGATGATGCAGCTGAACAGTATATTGACCTTTTATCTGATGCTGTAAGAATAAGGCTCAGAGCTGATGTGGAGGTGGGAGCCCTTTTAAGCGGCGGAATTGATTCTTCTGCCGTCGCCTCCATGGCCACAGAATACCACCCTGACATCAAACTCTTTACCATCTCCTTTAAGGAAAAAAAATACAATGAGCTGCCGCAGGTGAAGGAGTTTCTGAAGGCAAACAGCGGGAGGTTCAGGTCGGCGGAACATTATACCAGGCTATGCAGCCGGGAAACCCTGGACAGCCTGCCGGAAATCATCCGCTCACTTGAAGAGCCGATTTCTCTGGGAACAATTCTTCCCACAGACCAGATATGCAAGATGGCAGGCGAACATTTAAAAGTAGTGTTGACAGGTGAGGGGGCAGATGAAATCTTTGCCGGATATCGAAAATTCCTGGTTGAATCAGCAGCCAGTCAATATCACAACTTTTCGCCCCTTCAACAAAAAAAACTGGCAATCGAATATCCTGAGTTAGGTCAGTATCTCTATGTTCGGCATAATGACCCTGTAAAACGTTATATACAGAGTGAACTTCTTTTTAATCCGGACGAACTCAGTGCCTTGCTGGGAAAAGATATTGGTGAGGTCATCTTCCCGGAAGATGCCCGTCCCTTATTTTCCGGTGGGGAACACCCGCTGAATGCCGCCATTGCAATGGAAAGCCGCGCCCGGTTGCCTGACTATGTGATTCTTCGCCTGGATAAACTTTCCATGCGGCATTCGCTTGAAACCCGTACCCCTTTTCTCGATTTTCGGCTGGCTGAATTTGCGGCCACGCTGCCTCCGAATTTCAAGTCTAACCTTGAACATGGAAAAGAAAAATACATCTGCAGCCTTGCTCTCAATCAATACGGTATTCTTGACGCTGCCACATCCGTAAGAAAAAAACAGCCTTTTACTATCCCCCTGGCTGAATGGCTGTCTGAACCTGACCAGCTGCCGGAGTTTCTCCAGGAGATTCTTTTTGGAGATATCATTAAAAGGCATGGCATACTGAACCCATTGATGATCAAGCAGGATTTAAAAAGTATTTCAACCGCTGGTATTGGACCGAATACCCTGGTTTCAGCTGCAGACAGGGTATTTTCAATTATCATATTTTCCTTGTGGTATGAGGAATTTTTTGCTACCAGCATCGCATAATAAAATGAAGTGGAAATAAGAAATGAAAAAACCGGCAAATGCAGAAAAGCTGATACATAACTATACCGATTTGCTCCTTGAGCATATCACAGGAAAGTTTCCGTCCGGGCCGAGAACATTCGGCTTTGAGTATGAGTTTCTTTCAAAAAACCCTCTGGATTTAACCATGATGGAACAGCTTTATACTTTTTTGCTACATAACGGCTTTCATCAGGAAAAAGACTGCTTACGAAATGATTTTGGGATGGGTATTACCTTTGAGCCCGGAGGGCAAATAGAATATAACAGCATACCGTTGCTGCCGGAAGACACCGGACGTCTTGAGCAATCCCTGGAGATCATTGCCCGAACCAATCTGGATATTGAAAAAGCGCTCGGCATCAAATATATCGCTACCAGTTATATTCCAGGCAGGAAAGATTCCCCGCTATGTCTTGATTCGGAAAGATACCGATCCCTCCATGACCGAATGTTGTTTAGCAGTACTCGGGGAAGAGAGATGATGAAAGGCAGCGCGTCGATTCATCTGCATGTGGTTGTCCGAGACCTTGAAGAACTGGTCCCTATTTTTTTAAAGCTTTGCCGAATGAGCAGATCCGACGATTTTAAAATGGGCAGGCAACGGCGAAATATATGGGACAATACCGATCCTTGCCGATGCGGTCTCCCCTACGAAGACATTGATAATAATTCCACGCCTTACGACCTGGTCAACAAATTGGTAACAGTTGCTGCTTATGCGGATATCCTGGGAGAAAACGTACCTTTCTGGAAAGCCGCAGATAACAGTTTTGATAATTTTTTGTATCATTTTACAACTATTTTTACTGATGTCAGGCTGAATAATAAGGGTTCCACATTGGAACTGAGGACAGCTGACAGCATGCCTGAGAAGGCCTTTAAATCCATATGGAAGATGTTTGTTCAGTCTTTTTCACAAACAGATAATCGTTAAGAGGAAAACAATGAAAAAAGTAACAATTTACACATCAGGAACATGCCCCTATTGTATTATGGCAAAAGAATTGCTGAAAAAAAAGAACGTTGATCTAGATGAACTTAGTATAGATACTAACCCAAAGTATATCGATGAAGCGATTAAAAAAAGCGGGGGCCGGAAAACCGTACCGCAGATATTTGTCGACGATTATCATATTGGCGGGTATGATGATCTGAGCGCCCTTGATGACAGGGGAGAGCTTGATCCTCTGTTAAAAGACTAAAACCTGTCTTCACCGCTATAAACCTGAAACCTGTTTTTTTTAAAGCAGGCTATCGTCATATTCAAAGACCGCCCAAGCTCAACCGCGAGTGCTGTCGGTCTTGACATGCCGATCAGGAATGTCAGTTCAGCCCTGGCCGCTTTTTGAACCATCTCATAGCTGATTCGGGAAGACAGCACACCCAGTTTTGCTTTTTTAATATTGCCGGCCATAAAAACTTCTCCTATGGCCTTGTCCAGTGCATTGTGTCGTCCAACATCCTCAGCGCTTGACATGATTTTGAGATCGGAGTCAAAAATTAAAGCAGCATGTGCAGCCTCTGTTTTTTCATAAATTTCCTGGTGATCGGAAATCCGGTTGACGCATTCAATTGCTTGATCAGCGGATATTTTCATCTGATCTTTACACGGAACCATGATCTGCTGCATATCCTTTATCACTTCCTTGCCGCAAATTCCGCAGCTGGTTTGGCTGACAAACCCCCTTCTTTCAAGAAGGTCGGAAACCTGATTCTTTCTTACAGGGCTTAAGGTCACAGTGGCAACATTCGTGTCATCTTCGGAACAGAATCCTATTGAAGCAAAGTCATCAGGATGGCTTACAAGGCCTTCCGCAAGGCAGAAACCTGCCACATGAAAAATTTCATTGCCGGGTGTACGCATGACAACCGAATACGGTTCGCCTTCAACGCGGATCGCAAGAGGCTCTTCTATAATCATTTCCTGTTCAAGAGTCCTGCGCTCACTGCCTTCTAACAGGATAACATCTCTTTTTATGTGACTGTTCATTAATTGCCTTTTTTTCTATTCATAATGTTTTTGTAAAATATACTACAATGTTATATAAAAAAAAGCAATTTTTCAAGGAGGGTAGGAGCTCGAGTAATATGACACCGTCCTGAAAAGCATTATCCATAAGAACAAGAATTGAAACCCTAGTTTTATGAAGGGTAAGTAATTACAAGGACTACTCAACCTGATTTGGAAAAGAAATGTAGGTTGTGTTAAACGAAACGCAACCCAACGTAGCTGAATCCTGTTGTTGTGTGAAACAATGTATAGTTTAGCGTGCTGCCTGTAAGACTTTTTGTGCTTCTATCGGCAGTTGAATGGAAATGAAAAAAGATTTTGGATAGAGATAATCTTCACCTGATTCGTCAATGACCCTCACAAATCCTTCTTCCGAAGCCTCATCATCAGGTAAAACCTGATATATCTTACGCCTTTCCAAGTCTTCGCAATCCTTATTTTCTAAGCAAAGCATAAATTTTTGTTTTTCATTTTTTTGTCTCATAGTTTTAATCCAACAATCGTTTAATTTTCATTTTCCTTTTGCCAATGCCGTGGGCTTCATACCAATGCAATTCAGCCTTACGGATACTACCACTCTGAAGACGAACATTGGCAACCCCCTTCATTTTACGCCAGCGACCAATGCCATACTGTTTTCGAAGCCGCATAATATCTTGGATGTTTCCACCTATGGCGATCGTTTCGGCATTTTCGATTTTATTTATTATCTCAAAATACATATTTATTTACAATTGAATAATATTTTTAAGCCCAATATTTTAGGCAGCCCAATTGTTGCATTATAAGACATTACAAACAATGCAATTTCTATAAATTTATTTGTACTTTAAAGAAGTTACGCATGTCAACTGTAATGTTCGAAAGAAAAACAACTTGCAAAACTTAATAGTTAGGTAAAGGTATTCACTACGCACCCAATTAGAGAAACCAAATACAGCTATCCACATGAAAAACTGACCTGTCAAAACCGGTGATATTGTAGATATCTGTAAAATTGTGCACCTAAATTCATTGCAGAAAATCGTTGAGATCCACGGAAATCAGGACTTCATGCCATTTACAGAAAAACAATAGCTTTCTTTTGAAGGTCTCAAATTATTAAGACCGGTCTCCGCTTGTGATTTCGCATTGTTCAAATCGAATTAAAACAATAAGTTCAATTTTAATTTTATCAGTGTTTTCATGGTGTCTCCTTTCTTATGGTTGAGTAGTGCATATCACTAACTACCCTGAGTATTCATATTTACTGTTTGAATTATAAATCATATTTGATATCTTAGCTGAAAAACGTGGTACTTTATTTAATTTGAGAAATTGTATTTAATTATATTGTTAGGTGCTTAAAAAACTTCCCATGAGAAACATTTCACATAATATAGAAAAAATCGGTTTCGATAAATGGTTCCAGGATAATGTTGATCCTGAGAAACTGGCCGGGCTTGAAATAGCAAGAGTGATTGCTGTTCATAAAGACAGCTATACGATAAACAATGGCAAGAATGATGTTTTTTCTTTTTTTGTCGGGAAAATAATATTCAGCGCGGCTTCTCCGATTGATTATCCTGCTGTTGGGGATTGGGTATTAGCAAATTTTTATGATGAAAATACTTTTTCAATAATTCATGAGATATTACCGAGAAAATCACTGCTTAAAAGAAAGACACCTGGGAAGAAAATAGATTTTCAATTAATTGCTGCCAATATCGATGTGGCATTTATTACCCAATCTCTGGACGAAAATTTTAATCTCAGGCGCCTTGAGCGGTATTTGGTTATGACTAACGAAAGCAATATCCGGCCAATTGTATTATTAAGTAAAAGTGATCTCCTCACTTCCGAAGAGGTTGTAAGCAGGATCGGCGAAATACAAAAAATAATGCCGAGTTTACATGTTCAGCCATTCAGCAATGAAAATGATTCCGGCTTGAAAAACGTAAAGAATCTTTTGAATCCCGGGCTAACATATTGCTTGTTAGGATCTTCAGGTGTGGGCAAAACAACCTTATTAAATAATCTCATCGGTGAATCCATATTTAAGACAAAAACAGTTAGAGAAAAGGATCGTAAAGGAAGGCATGCCACAACGTCTCGACAATTAATAAAGTTAGATTGCGGAGCAATGGTGATAGACACTCCCGGAATGCGAGAGCTCGGGAATTTTTCGGTAGAAACAGGTCTTGACGAAACATTTTTGGAAATTACAGAGTTGTCAAAACGATGTCAATTCAATGATTGTAATCATATTAATGAAAAAGGATGTGCAGTTATTGAAGCAGTCGAAAATGGGCAAGTGTCAGAAAAAAGATATCAAAATTATATAAAAATAAAAAAAGAATCAAATTATAATGAAATGTCATATTTAGAGAAGAAACAAAAAGATAAACAGTTCGGAAAGTTAATTAAAAATGTAATGAAGCAAAAGAAAAATCGGAGATAGCACCTAACAAGCCAGATTAACATGGATGCAAATTCTGCTGCGCTCCATTTGCACCTGTTATCTGCATCGTTATAGTGATTTCCTTTGGAAGTATAAAATTTCCAGAGGAAATAATTCTGAGATTTGCAAATCAAACATACCAAAAATTAGACTTCACGAAAATCGTGGATTTATCGTTGCTATATGTAACAAAACCAAGATATTCCAGCCCAAGATATAAAATTCTTTCTCCGGAAATCAAAAGCTGCACTTTTTCAGAACCCAATATCAAACCTGAATCCCAACCCAGTCTCAAGGCCATCGCCGACATGCTCAAGACCAACAGCTCTCTTAAACTATACGTGGTGGGTCATACGGACATGATCGGCGAATTTGAATACAATATGGGGCTCTCATTAAAAAGAGCCCAAGCGGTCGTTAAAACATTGGTAAATAAATATGGAATTGCTGCAGGAAGGTTGGTCGGAAAGGGAGCCGGACCGCTCTGTCCGGTTGGTTCAAATAATAATGAAAGCGGAAGAACACTTAACCGTAGGGTCGAGCTGGTGGAGATGTGACATGAAGGTCTTTGCTAAAACTCCTGTTTCAGCTTGTGCAAAATCCCATTGTTCAGAAGCTTAAACGATTTACATCGATGTCATGCTGTTAAAACAAGATTGATCTGTGAAATTATTAAATGTTGATCTAAATTTGACAAAACCAATATTTTATCATATGAAAAAAGACAACTAATTCTATTTTAGTCTTCGACCTCTTTTGTTTCTATTTTGACAAGCTCTTTATCTACTGCCGAAAATTCCACTGATTTAGTTCATAATATGAGTATGTTTTTATATTAACCAAAACAGATGAATGGGAGAAATATAAAGATGAATACCATATTCTTAAAAAGATATTTATTTTCAAATTGTTTAAAATACGCATTTATTATAATTCTAACAGCTTTTCTCGTATTCGGTTGTAGTAGTGGAAGTGATGACCCTCCATCTCCTAATGATAATACAACTACAGAGAGTCCTGACGAAACACTACCCGAAACTTCTGATGAAACAATAAGTGCTATGGCACTTGTTCTCGATACGAAGGGCAATCCTATTCAAAATGCCATGGTAGGCGCAGATGTACTGACCAATAAAAACGGCGTAGCGGGCGGAGATTTTGATGCCACGTCGGAAGGTTGGGTTCAAGCGAGCGCACCAGGATATGTTACCGGGTATATGAATTCAGAAGGTACTTTAGGCGACTACAAAGTCTATGAGACAATACTCACTCCATTCGGAGATATGGCATACCTTGAAAACGGAGAAACAGACACTCTGTTTCTTGGAGATCCGGACAATCCAACGTATGAAGCGGGAGTTAATGCATCATTTTTTGTTACGACCCCTGTTACCGTCAGCTTGACAGAAATCGCCCCCTTAGACATAAATCCTTTGTTTGAGGATTTAAATACAGGAGAAAACTTGAATTTACAGAAAGCTTTTGCGCTTTGCGCAAAAGACAGTGACGAAGGTAATGTTTCATTATACAGTGGAATGGGCATTACCGTTCGTATCCGTGATAACGGAGAGCTTTCAGATAATGCAAAACTCGCCTTTTTTAATCCGGACAGTAGCAAATGGGAAGTTATCAACGGTGGATGTGAACGTGACGGTGTAAACCACTTTCGATGTATAGTCCCCTCCCTTTTTTCCTTTTATGGATTATTTGACAATAACGAACGGGCCTATCTGGCAAGTAAAGTTGGCTTCGGTTACAAAGTTAATTCAGGTCGCACAGCTAAGGGTTATTCAGAAGATCAACTAGGCGGTGCGTACCAGCAGGCAAAGATGCGGGTCTATAAAAGACTGAAAGAATTGGAGGCAATATGTGCGGCTGATCCGTCAAATTGTGATTTTTCGGAAGACCAAGAGCTTCAAGATGCTTTGGATGATCTGGCGAAAGCTGCAAGAGACTACGCAGCGGCAAACCAGAATGAAAATGGCAAGTTTGCTCTTATGAAGGCTGCTGAAAGAGCCATATCACTCGGAAAGGAGAGTCTTGCGACGGATCTGATGAATGAAGCCTCTGCTCTTGCAGCAAAGATGGCAGATGATCTTTTGGAAAAAATCGAGTGTAAAAGAATCAGAGAAATACTACTTTTAGCACAGCAAAATATGTTGATGGGAAATATCTCTGTAGCCGAAAAACTTGAAGAAAAATTAAAAACAGATTTAATCGATTGTGATCTATGGACAGGAACAATCCACTACTGGCTTCCGGTTGAAACAACGGATGCAAGAGATTGGCAGCTTGAGTCAGGCGGCGGATCATGGCATGAATTTCATGATGTGCGGATGACGACAGATGTCAATACGTTCAAACTTACTGGGGAAGATATGGTACAGATTGCTTTTCCAGTAGTAGAATACGAAAATGTTAGCATGCCTTGCAAACAAAGTTTTACTTATGGTCCCACCAGTTCCTCATTGGTGTACCTGACTTTTGACGGAAATTATGACGGGCATACATTTTCCGTTAACAATCCTGAAACATCTGAAAATCCGGTTACTATTAATTGGAATTTATATGTGGAAGTCGAGGCCGATGACGGGTGTACACTCGCTCAAAATCAATCATTTGCTATGACAGATTATTCATCCCTGCTTGTGCATGGATTTTTAGAGTCTCCGCCGATTACTATACAAGAGATGCTCGAAAATGGGACCCATCGGGGATCAGGAGAAAGCGAAACCATCCGTGGAAATGAGGAATTTGAAAATCCGAATCCGGAAGACGGCAGGTTCCCTGTTACCCATGGATATGTAATCTGGAATTTCATCCATGTCCAAGCAATTCTTCCTCTTGATCAATAGCCGATTTTTCAAGCAGGTAGAAAGGTTGTTCGGTGCGTTACTGTGAACCTTGCGAAAAATGAAATAGATGTAATTTTGTATAATTCTACACTACCATTATGTAGTGATAGCAACTATAGGCGAAAGGGGGAATAAAACACACATCGTCATTTATTTGATTTACGAGTAATATTTTGATCTTGTTTGTCTTTTCTGCGACGAATAACAATGGCGGGGTTAGATTTGGAATGCTTTTTCTTTTTTATAACCCGGGGTTCATCATTGAGCTCAATCATTCCTCTAAGTTTAACTTCCAACTTCTTTCTTTTTGCTGTATCCATTTTTATTTTCTTCAATTTTCATATAGAGCCTTAACTTGGTCTCCACAATGCTGGGAAAGGGTCAGAATTTAAAAGTAAGCTGACATTTTTTGTCAAAACAGCTGTACTTTATAACAATTTTTATTATACAAACAATTCTAATTACCTGTTATCTTTTTTGGATATTTTTTCTAAGTTCTTTTTTTTAATATTTTTTTATAGTTATATAGTTTTAAAACCAATTAAGAATTTGGCATACTAATTGCTGCTTAACTTTTTTATGAAATTAATTTATATTATAATTTTAATTAATAATCATGGAAAGGAGGTTGCAAAATATTGCAAAACCTTAGAGGGACAAATCAAAAGGGCTTTACACTTATCGAACTTATGATCGTTATCGCTATTATCGGAATCCTGGCCGCAATTGCCATCCCGAACTTTATCTCTTACCGAGATAAAGCTTACTGCCAGTATGCTGAGTCAGACGCACAGAACACCCTTACTGCTATAACTTCTTATTTTGCTGAAGGAGATCGCACATCAACACCGACTGTAGCTAACTTGGTTGCTTTGGAACATCTAAGTACGAACAACGCCGTTGGCAGCGTTTCTATTTCAGGAGCATCAAATACTACAATAACCGTAACCGTAACGGATGACAGCACACGTTGCCCAAGAGGAAGTACATATTTTGTAACCATGGGTGGTGCGCAAGGTAGCTGGCCATAAGCCATTATTTCTCATAATAATTTTTCGATTGAAGCCGTTTTTTTGAGTTAGATCGGTATTGTTAATTACATCTATATTTGCCTGATCCAGTCTATCAATTAACTGATCAACATTTCGGCATACATAGTTATTAAACCAACGAGCTTTCATTTTTAACCAGATTTGTTCTATAGTGGTTCTCATAAATATTTTCCGTTTAAATTGCGATTTGAAAATCCGATCTCAAGAAATTTTGAAAGTTGAAAACTTGACATATTTTCCAGCTATACGTAGCTGTCTGAAAACATTGTTAAAAAGTTTATATACAATATATGGTATATAAACAATCCTGAAATTTTTTTAAAAAGAGAAGAAAAAATCATGAAGTGTTATTCTGATATATTGAGAAATTGTAAGCTTTGCTCAAAGTACAGATATCATAGTTGGTGGTTGTCAAGTCAAGTAAATCTTATTTTTTATTACTCTAAAACCATCTCCAGCCAACGACATATTATTTTTTTTAAATTTCTGTACCCCATTTGCGTTAAACGAAACTTTATTTTCCACAAAGAATAGGCCAAGCATACACAGCTCTCCAGACCTGCTCACCAAAAGTACGTAGCAGCTTACTTGCCTTTGGCTTCTCAAATGCCGGACATACTACGTAATGGAATCTCCAGATATACTTTTGCAACAAGGGATAATTACATAGCGCAAGACAAGCGGTTTTAGGATGACCGGCCATATGCTCCCTTGCCCTGGATTTGAGATTCCTGGCTTCCCCAGAATACACAACATATAAAGACCTGCCTTTTGGAAGTATACAGCCATCATATAGCTGAAGTGATAAGGACTCCCTGACTTTCTTGGGAAGATTATAGTGGGCTTTGCCTTTAGGCAGGCCAACTTTTTGAAAGGCCTGTGGTGGCGTATTGGTTTCAAAGAAATACCAACCTGGCTTTGATGGAACGGCAACTCGCCAATTGTCATCCTTAAAACTCACGTCAAGGACAACTTTATTGGTCTCTAATAGTTTAAGTATTTTCTTTGATTTCATCTTGAATAATTATGAATCTTGTTTGGGACTGCTACGTTTTACTCAAATCCATATTTTCTTTTGATCTCTTGAGATACTTCCCTTGTCATTTTGAAAGCCAGGTCAGATTGCTCATCTGATAATAGTACCGTTTCACAGGAAGGTAATATCCACGAAGAGGAAACCAGTAGCTCCTCTTCAATTCCTTTGCTGACAAATAGATCAATATTTTTCTGCAATTTTTCCACAAGGCTCTCAACGCTTTCTTCAGAAAGAAAATCATCAATTACAGGGACAATGCCCCAGCCAAGCATTCCACCATTTTCAAGAAACTTTTGAAGTTCCTTAGCGTATAAAGCCACCTTCTCTCCATGCTGATAGGCATCAAAGTTTATAACATCCACATTAGACTCTGTGAGGATTGTCCAGTCTATGTTTGCACAGCAATGAACCCAGGTTAGACACTTCAAGTCTGTAAATCCCTCATTGATAGCACTTATTATCTCTTCTCGGTTTCCAGTTCCTCCGGCAGAGGTGAAACTCACCAGAGTTGTTTCAGGTAAATCCGCTACGATTTCAACCCCTGGAATATCCTGCCGTATTTTCTGTTCTAACCACCTTGTCTTCATATTAACTGCCTTTATAAGAACATCCCGAAGAGTTTCATGCTGAATGGCAGGTTTACCATCGACCTGTGGCAGCATATCCCCTATCAATACCGGGCCTGCAGTGTGGAAAACGACCCATTTCATTGCAGCGGGACGATCTTCTTTCAGCCTTTCAAGCATTGAATGAAAAAAAGGTGCGGCCTTTGGAGTCGTAGCAAAATACTCAAGATCTTGTTGCTCATATTTATCATAAAACTCAAGAAGCTCCTGTTCTTTTTCTTCTGGAGGTGCCATATACATTTGTTTCTTTTCACGATCGATGACAAGACAAGGAACTCCCTCAAACAGCCATCGAAAACTTCTGGTCATGACAGGCAGACAGGGGGCTTCTGGAAAGTTTTCAAGGATCACCTGATGGGTTTTTTTCATGTCACGATAGGGAACGGCTGCCATCATTGTTGCTGCGAAATTCGGTTTTATAAATTCTTTTTCCATCGCTTACCCCTTTTTCTAATCTCTATTAAAGAGATACCTCACCCTTACCATACTTCTCATACTTCCAGAGTTTCTTCTTACAGGCAGCGCATTTAATGGTTAGCAATAGTTTTCCCATTAATCCTTTCTGAAGTCAGTACTATCCTTATTCCCCTTTGCCAAATTACATTTTTGACATAAGACCTGAAGATTATCGTATTTCGTCTTACCACCTTTTGACCGTGGCACTATATGGTCAACATGCAAAGGACGTTCTTTCTTCGTAGCACCACAGAGAGCGCAACGACCACCAGATTCTTTGAGAATTCTATAGTAAAGACTATCAGGCACAGGATCTTTGTCCAGCATTCTATAATCCCATATGCTCAGACCTCTCTTGACAATAAACTCTTGAAGCTTCTGCTTTCATAGCATCTTCACTTTAGCCTTCTGCTCAAATGTGAGCTTCTTTAAATTTAAAGAGACCAGATCGTTTTCCCTATTTGGGGGTCAGTTTTAGGTTAGCGAAACTAATATGACTCATACTCATACGGTTTTCAATAAAGTCTATGAGATCATTAAATTCCACAGGAATCCCCTTGTCTCAAATTTTTCGTTGAATAAAGTGTATTCTTTCTGTTGATAGCAACTGAACAGATATGTTTAATAAACATTTGTGTCAAGAAATTAAATATGTTACAGAATCGTCAACGTTAAGTATTGAAGTTGAATCATCATCGGTCAACGAATGAAATATTATTGAATTATATTGCAGACAAGCACGGAGCATTATGAAAACTATAGGTCTTTTAGGTGGAATGAGTTGGGAGAGCACGGTTGGTTATTATCGAGCGATAAATGAGGGTGTAAAGAAATCGCTTGGTGGTTTGCACTCAGCAAAGATTATTCTCCACAGCGTGGATTTTGATCCAATAGAGAAACTACAACAAAAAGGCGATTGGGAAGGAACGACAAAAATACTTTCAGAAGCAGCTCTTAGCATCCAAGCAGCTGGTGCAGACTTCTTGCTTATTTGCACAAATACAATGCACAAAGTAGCGCCTGAGATAGAAAAAGCTATAGAAATTCCTTTGCTGCATATTGCTGATGCAACAGCTGAGCATCTCACTAATAATAGCATTAGCAAGGTAGGTCTATTAGGCACCGCTTTTACTATGGAGCATGATTTCTACAAGGGACGTTTGATCGAGAAATATGGATTAGAGGTTCTTGTACCTAATGATAGGGATAGAAATATTATTCATAATGTAATTTATCAGGAGCTTTGTTTGGGACAAAGGATTGAAAGCTCTAAAGCAGAATATCTTAGGATTATAGAACATTTATCTGATCAGGGAGCTGAAGCAGTAATATTAGGTTGTACAGAGATTGGCATGTTAGTTAGTCAAGCCGATACAAAAGTGGAACTGTGTGACACAACTACCATACATGCTGAAAAGGCAGTTGACTATGCAATATAAAAAGCATCGAAATGACAACCTAAAATTGACCCCTAACGACAA